>JAAYTW010000323.1 GCA_012517955.1 Candidatus Zixiibacteriota bacterium
CACTCCCGGACAAGATTGCGGTACCGCTAAACCGAATATTGGGTCTGTTATTGTCGGTAGATTCTCCAACTGGCCCTTTAGGGCCGCCTTTACCATAGCGCGGGAATATGCTATTTTCAACCGTTTTCCGACTCCGTATGGGCCGCCGCTCCACCCGGTATTGATTAACCAGCAATTGACATTGTGTTGTTTTAACCGTTGCTCCAGTAAATTCGCATATTTGGATGGGTGCAGGGCCATGAACGGCGCTCCATAGCAAGGCGAAAAAATCGCCGATGGTTCGGTGCCGCCATCACTTTCGGTTCCGGCCATTTTGGCCGTATAACCTGAGATAAAATGGTACATGGCTTGCGCCGATGTCAATTTGGATATTGGCGGCATCACTCCGAAAGCATCGCAGGTTAAAAATATAACATTTCTGGGATGGTCAAAAGAATGGCCCTTGGCCACATTTGGAATATGCGTAATCGGATAAGCAGCCCGCGTGTTTTCCGTCAAAGAATCATCATCGAGATTAAGCCTCCTGGTTTGGCTGTCAAAAGCGACATTTTCCAAAATCGTCCCGAACTTCCTGGTGGTCTCGAAAATATCCGGTTCCGCCGATTGCGAAAGCCTGATTACTTTGGCGTAACACCCCCCCTCAAAATCGAATATCCCCTCCTGACTCCAGCCATGCTCATCATCGCCGATAAGATTTCTTTCCGGGTCGGCCGATAACGTTGTTTTACCCGTCCCGGATAACCCGAAAAACAGGGCCACATCGCCATCCGCGCCAACATTGGCCGAGCAATGCATCGAGAGAATATCTTTCTGGGGAAGTAGATAATTCATTACGGTGAATATCGCTTTTTTTATTTCGCCGGCGAAACTGGTTCCGCCTATCAAAACGGTCTTCTCCGCCAAATTCAGCAAAATAAAAGCTTCAGAATTGGTGCCGTCTAACGAAGGCACCGCATGGAAATTCGGCACATGGATAACCGTAAATTCAGGATAATGTTCCGCCAGTTCGTCCGGATTGGCCCTTACGAATATATTGCGCGAAAAAAGCGAATGCCAAGCCGTCTCGGTGATAACTCTTATCGGTAAACGATATTTGGGATCCGCCCCGCCGAAACAATCCTGCACGAACAGGTCTTTTCCTTGAAGATAGGCCAACAAACGGTGGAATATCAATTTATATTTTTCAGGTTGAAATGGCTGATTTATTTTTCCCCACCAGACTTTATCATGGCTCGAGGGGTCATCTACGATAAATTTATCCTTGGCTGCCCGACCGGTATACTGGCCCGTTCGCACTACAATCGGACCCAGATGGGCAAGAAATCCTTCCCGCCGGCGGATTATCTCCTCATAGAGCACCGGCGTCGATAAGTTCCAGTAAACATGGTTGATATTGGTTAAACCATGAATCTCCAGACCATATTTGCTTGCTCGATTTGCCATTTTGTTCCCTCTGTTTTCGTCTTCGAAAGCTGTTTTAATCTGCCGGTTCGCCGATTCGGTTTCGGTTATCACAGTATACTCCGCGACCTGATGAGTGATGACAAAAATTACATTAACTATATTGTATATTATTCGGCAGATAGCGATAAAACATAAGGCCGGGCCAAAATTGGACCCGGCCCATAAAACAGCCTTGAAGGGGTATTAAGAAAGATGCTTGGAAACGAGCTTGGTCATCTCAAACATGCTGACTTGGCTCTTGCCGCCGAATACCTTCCTTAACTTGTCATCGGCATTAATCATCGTTTTTTGCGCTTTGTCCTGCAACCCATTCTTCTTGATATAATCCCAGAGTTTCTTGGTGATTTGAGTACGCGGCATTGGCTTGTTGCCGACGATTTCGCC
>JAAYTW010000324.1 GCA_012517955.1 Candidatus Zixiibacteriota bacterium
CTATTCTTATATCGCCGCCGCCGGCTTTCACCCAGAGCAAATCTTTATTGCTGCCGGGTACTCTAAGCATATCTCCGAACGAACAAAATATCACGTTTGGTCTGCCGGCCAACTCAATCGCTTTGTCGATAAGCTCTATCGCGGTTACGCAAACCGGACAGCCCGGCCCGTGTACCAGCGTGATTTTATCAGGTAAAATCTCATCCATCCCATATTTGACAATCGTGTGTGTCTGACCGCCGCAGATTTCCATAATCGTCCACGGGTGGTTGACTGTATCCTTTATCAAGCGGATATATTCTTTGGCCGCCGATGAATCGCGGTATTCTTCAAGATATTTCATTTATCCTCGCCCGGTGGTTTTTCTAAATCCGCGATTTCGTCAAGGTATTCAAAAACCTTCATAGCTTCCGTTTCATCTATAATCGATATCGCGAACCCCACATGGACGATTACGTAATCGCCGACTTTGGCTTCCGGTACATACGCCAGATTGACATCTTTAACAACGCCGCCGAAACTCACTTTACCGGTACGTTCGAAATCTTCTCCAGCGATGCTTTCAATCTTGCCCGGAACCGCTAAACACATGTTTTAAACCGCCTTGTTTTTTCTTGCCGCCTCAATGACTTGGCCCAATGCGATTCCACCGTCGTTAGGGGGGATTCGCTGATTCCAGTAGGGGCGAAACCCCTCCCGATTGAGCCGGTTAATCGTCTTCTCTATAAGATACTTATTCTGAAAACATCCGCCAGATAAAACAACCTTTTCCATTCCGATTGTTTTGGCGACGGTTATTATTATTTCCGCCATGGTATTATGAAATTTCGCCGATATCAAACCGATATTTACGCCTTGTCTGGTGTCATCGATTATTTGACCGATTGTTACTTCCCAGTCGATTATTATCGGTTTTGCGTTGTTTGCCATTTTGAAATCGTATAATTCATCGCTATTTATGCGGCCTATCGAGAACTCCAGTTCCATCGCCGCCTGTCCCTCGTAGTTATTATAATGTCTTAGACCAATAATCGATGAGACAGCGTCGAACAGCCTGCCGGCGCTGGATGTGACCGGGCTGTTCAATCCTGACTGAAGCATCCTGGTAAGCGGCGTGATTTCCGATTTATCGAACGCCTTTAATGAAGCGATTTCCGACATCTCCAAAACCTTATCTCCATATATTTCATATAAAATACCGAATGCCGCGCGCCGCGGTTCCTTAATCGCTTTATCGCCGCCGGGCAGCCTAAATGTCCGCGGATGCGCGATTCGCTCAAATCCGGTTTCGTCAATCGCCAAAAATTCGCCGCCCCAGATTGTGTTATCGGTTCCCAGTCCGGTTCCATCCCATGATACCCCCAATACCGGCGGTTCTATTTCGTTTTCGGCCATGCAGCCTAAAATGTGCGCGTAATGATGTTGTACTCTCACCAACGGAAGATTGCATTTACGCGCGTATTGGGACGATAAATAATCCGGGTGTATGTCGCAGGCGATATATGCGGGTTTGAATTCATATAGATTGCCTAAGCTTTCAATGACTTTTTCAAACGCGCCATAGGCTTGAGTTGTTTCTAAATCGCCGATATGCTGGCTGATAAAAACCCGTTTATCGAATCCTATGGCCACGCTGTTTTTTAGATGCGCGCCCACCGCCAGCGTTTTAGGCGATTCCTTATTGATATTTACCGGAAGAGGCGCGAATCCTCTAGCGCGACGCATAACCATTTCGCGCCCGCTGATAATCCGCACAATTGAATCATCCACGTGCCGTTTGATGGGTCGATTATGCACCAGATATATTTCGGCGATTCCTTTAAGCCTATCTAACGCCTCGCGCTCATCGATACATATCGGTTCATCCGAAAGATTACCGCTGGTTGCCACTATGGGTCTGTCCAATTTTTGTAAGAGTAAATGGTGAAGCGGTGTATAGGGCAACATTACTCCCAGATACGGGTTATTGGGCGCCGCCGATTCGCATACAACCGGATTAGCGGGGGAAGGCCGTTTTTTTAGAAGCACGATGGGCGATTCCGGCGAAAGCAATAATCGCTTTTCCGCCGAGGATATTTCACAATCCTCGGCCGCTTTTTCCCATGATTTATACATTAGCGCAAATGGTTTTTCCTCGCGATTTTTACGCCGCCGAAGCCTTTTCACAGCTTCTTCATTTGCCGCATCCACTACTAGATGAAACCCGCCCAGACCTTTAATCGCCACGATTCGGCCGTCTTCGATTGCTTCAACCGTAAGCCTTAAAGCGTTCTCATGAGTTGCCAGAATCTCGCC
>JAAYTW010000325.1 GCA_012517955.1 Candidatus Zixiibacteriota bacterium
CATCGGCAGAAGCCCTATCAATGTCGGCGCGACTCTGGCAATCATTTTCGGACTTAAGAACGATTCGAGCGCGGTTACCAGCTTTTCTGTGAATCCGGCTCTCGCTATAACCTCGCCGAATGTGATTATCAAAGCCACCGTGCCGATAAATTTCCAGGTTTCGAGGTCTTTGAGCGTTTGCCAGAGCGGCAGGATTGTTTTTGTGGCGAACCCGAATTCCAGAACCGATAGCAGTAAGGTCGTCAACAGCAGGGTCACCCCGACCGGGATTTTGAAGCGGACCAGCAGGATTATAAATCCGAAACAGAACAGCAATTCCATAGGCGGCAATAATACGAGATTGCAGGGATAAGTCAACGAGATTATATCGACCATCGAAGAATCGGGGCTACGAATATCAATGGAATTTACTGGCCGGCCCTGTCCCATGCGGCCGGTTTTAAAAAGGCACACGCGTAATCACCGAATGATATAATGTTTTTTTGTATAATTAACTAAATCTCGGTATCAAACCGGCCGATATTCTATCTATAGGGTTAGATATATGGGGAAGCGAATATCAAATAGCGGGCTGGGGCAGATGATGGTAACCTCGGGCATTATTTCTCCCGAACAACTTGATTCAATTAATAAAAAATGCGATTTAACAAACAAATCTCTCTGTAAGGTCCTTGTCGAATTTGGATATTTTGACCAAGTTGATTTAAATAAATTAATCGCTCAGCTGCTCGATGTTCCTCAAATACCACTTGCGGATATTGAGATTAATCCAGAAGTGGCTCATCTAATAAATCAATCAACCGCAAATGATTATTTAGCCATACCGGTATTAAGACACGAAAAAAACCTGCTTATGGCTATGGATAATCCTTTTAACAGCAAGGCAATTGAAAACATTAAAAATCAAACTGATTTAATATTAAGATGCGTTCAAGCCGATCCTCAAGAAATCCTTAATCAGATTAATCGCCATTTTTTAAATTCTGACAAAGATTAGCTTTAGACTAGTCGCATAGCTTTTTATATCTGGTGTAATTCCCTCATTTTATTGGGAAAACCCAATACTTTTTAGGTACCCATAAGTATACGGCTATCATTGCAATTCCAATTATATTTAATATAATTTATTGTATAACAATATGTTATCAACTATTATGCAGGGTTTGGGCATCCCTTTTGCACCAAATTCTTATAAAATCGCACAAGGAGGTGTCGAATGAGGATTAATGAAAGCGTTGCGGCGAACAGGTATGTTCAAGATATCCATAAAAACCAAGAAGAATCGAAAAAATCGGCCGAGAAACTATCCTCCGGTTCTCGTATAAACCGTGCCTCCGATGATCCAGCCGGCTTGATTATTTCCGAAAAGGTCCGCAGTCAAATCGCCAGCCTGGAACAAGAATTCGAAAACATTTCGAGAGAATATAATAAACTATCGGCTGCCGACAGTAATTTGGCCGTCATTCAGGAAAGTCTATCGAGAATGCGCGATCTGGCGTCGGCGGCCGCCAATTCGGGCGGAAATTCACAAGAAACCATCGCCACATATCAAAATGCCCTTGTTCAGGAACAAAAAAACCAAGAACAGCTTATCGAAAATTCCTCTTATGGTAATCAGGCGCTTCTGGATGGCAGTTGTCGCTCCGTGGGCAAAATCACTCCTCTTTCTGGTCTGGATGTCTCCACTCCGGAAAAGGCTCAAGAAGCATTATCGGCTATCGATAGGAGAATCAAGGAGATTTCGGAGATCCGGGGAAAAATAGGTTCGACCCAAAAGAACGACCTGGAAGCCAGACAAAATTCTCTATCGGTACAAATATCGAATTTGACAAGTGTAGAATCGGAAATTAGGGATGTCGATATGGCCGGCGAATACACCCGTTTTGTCGGGAAAGAAATAGCATTGAAAGCCGGTATCGCGTTGGCGGCGCAACCAAAACCGGATATCTATCAGGCAATTCAACTTCTTAAATAAAATATTTTCCGCCTTAATGAAACCACTCGGCCATCCGTAGGGTTATTGTTCTTATAGATATCGGCCAAACGCCCACCAAAAATTTTGTTTGTATGGCGTTATGGTCGTTGGTAAAATATAGGAAAACGGGTAATCGACGCAAAGAATAGCATCGGGCTAAAATGGAGGACGTAATGGCCGATCAGATTAAAAATCAAAAAGAGGCGCTGGCCGCATCGATAGAAATGGAGAAACAAGGACAGGCGTTCTATTTAAAAACCGCCGAGAAAGCCAAAGATAAGATGACAAGAGATGTATTCACGTTTTTATCCAACGAGGAACTGAAACATATCGATTCGATAAAGCAATTTTACGAGGCGGAAATCGCGGGCAAAACGGTAAAATTCGACGCGATTATCGACGACGCCAAAAACGATAATGCGAAAAAAGCCATAAACAAACTTTTTTCAGGCCTCGATAAAAAAGCGCCGGTAGATAAAACCGATATGGAAGCTTATAAATTTGCCCGCGACTTCGAGAAAAACGGCGAAAAATTCTACCGTGAAGCGGGCGCTAAGGCCACCAATCCACAGGTGAAAAGACTTTTCGAATTCCTTGTTGAAGAGGAACTCAGGCATTTCCAAATGATCGATGATAGTATTGCTTTCATGGAAAATCCATCCGAATGGTTTCACCGTAAAGAAAAATGGCACGTTGAAGGCTGATTCGGATAAGCGGATTATAAGGCGCGGCCGGTGACATGGTTGCGCTTTATTATTTCCGGATTTCGCGCAGTACTAGTCTAATCCAGCGGAAAGTATCAGTCCAGCCGCGTATTGAAGTCGGAAAATCGAGGCCATAGATTACTTTTATAGGAACAAAAGCGATTTTATAACCGGCTTTGACGGCTTTGATGATTATTTCGGTTTCGAGTTGATAATGGTCGGAAATCAACGGTAGGTTTTTTAGAATTTCGGTACGAATCAGCCGGTATCCGGATTGCGAATCCTCGATTTTAGTGCGAAGTAGAAGCGATAGCGCGCGCGATGTAAGGAAATTGGAGCATCGCCGCTGCCAGGGCATATCGGCCTTATCGTGGATACGAGAACCTATTACTATGGAGGCTCCTGTGGAAGCTTGAACCGAAAGGAAATCGGGTATATATTTGGGGTCATGTTGACCGTCGGCATCAAGCGTAACAACCGCTTCATAATCATGTTCAATGGCGTACGCGAATCCCGTCTTAAGTGCCGCTCCTTTGCCGCGGTTTGAATCATGTCGGACTACAATAGC
>JAAYTW010000326.1 GCA_012517955.1 Candidatus Zixiibacteriota bacterium
GCGGAGACCTGACCGCACTATATAGCAGGTGCAGCTACCTGTTAATAAGAGGATGTATTGTTTATCAGATTCGGCGTGGTAATATAGGCGATTCTATTTAAGCAGTTTCATCAAAATCACCGGCATTATTTTTACCAGGGCATTATGCCGGTGGCTGATTTTGTTTTTCTCGGCCGCTTCCATTTCGGCCAATGTCTTGTTTTTATCCGGCACATAAAATACCGGGTCATAGCCGAATCCGTTACTGCCTCGTTTTTCATGAATGATTTCGCCTTCGATAGTGCCTTCAGCGATATGCTGGTGGCCGTCGGGGTCGATAAACGCCATGACCGTGCGAAAGCGAGCTCTGCGACTGGCAGGATTGCGGCTTTTTAATTCTCCCAATAGCTTATTGCAATTATCATCATAGGTGGCATCCGGCCCGGCATACCGCGATGAATACACGCCCGGGGCGCCGTTGAGAAAATCGATTTCCAATCCGGTATCATCGCCGAGGCAGGGGAGATGATACTTTTCCCAGACGCTGCGGGCTTTCAGCAGGGCATTATCAGTCAGCGTTTCGCCGGTTTCTTCGACATCGGGGAAATCAGAAAAATCCTTGGCCGAAAGAATTTCGATGTTGGTGCCTTTGAGAATATCGGATATTTCCGCGAGTTTATCGTGATTGTTGGTGGCGATTATCAGCCTGGGTGATTTCGTCATATCAATACGCCGTTATATCTATTTTGACAGCTTCTTTGACCACTTTGTCCAGAAAATGCTTTGATATCGTTTCCAGACGATCCGGAGTATCGGACACGAAGTACTTATGATAAGGAGTACTTTTCCGTTTGCTGGCCAGTCCCATTTCCGACAGGGTGTTTTTGACCGCTTTCGCGGTTTCATCGGCCGAATCGATTAGCCTTACTTTTCTCCCCATGACTTTGCCGATTGTTTTCTTAAGCGGCGGATAGTGGGTACATCCCAGCACCAACGTGTCGATATCTTTTTTCTTTAAGGGGGCCAGATACTCCTCGGCGATTAGATAGGTGGCCTTTTTATCGATATAGCCGGCTTCAGCCAGCGATACGAACAACGGGCAGGCCATCCCGAATACTTTAAATCGCGGATTAATTTTGTGCAACGCGCGCGTGTATGATCCCGAAGCAATCGTGCCCTCGGTGCCGATTACGCCGATACGCTTATTTGATGTGGCCGCACTGGCGGCTTTGGCTCCTGGTTCGATAACGCCGATTATCGGGATGTTGTAAATCTGCTTTACATAGTCCAGGGCGTGCGCCGATGCCGTATTGCAGGCGACCACCACCATTTTGACGTTTTGTTCGAGCAGAAAATTGATGTTCTGCCTGGCGAAACGACGAATAACCTCGGAAGAGCGGATACCATAGGGAAAGCGGCCGGTATCGCCGAAATAGACGACCTCCTCATGGGGCAACTGCCGGAATATTTCTTTCACAACGGTAAGTCCGCCGATACCGGAATCGAAAACCCCGATAGGGCGATTGATAGGATTGGCGTCGATAATTGAATAAGCGGATTTGGTTTTTATCTGCAAATCTTTTTTAATCGATAACGTTGATGTCATTTTATCCCCTCGTATTTAGCTTTGAATTGCAAAATCGATTCGGAAATCGCCTCGGCGATACTCTGGCGTTTTTTATCGTCGCGAAGTATTTTCTCATCCGCTTTATTTGAGATAAAGGCGGTTTCCACGAGCACCGCCGGCATAAAGGCCTTATTGAGCACGAAAAACCCAGCCTGGTCGACGCCACGGCTGTTAATTTTGGCTTTATTTTTTATATTTTTCTGAATCATATCGGCGAAGTCGGCCGATTCTTTCAGGTATTCATTTTGTATCATATCAGAAAGGATAAAATCAATATCGCTCGGCTCGCGTTTGGATTTTGTTTTGGTTTCGTATTTAAGCGCCGAATTTTCCAAAGCGGCGGCGGCCCGCGCCTGGTCGGTTTTGGCGTCGGCCAAGAAAAAGACGATTGTGCCGCCGGCGTTTTTATTGGACGCGGCATTACAGTGAATCGAGATAAACAAATCAGCCTCGGCCTCATTGGCGATATCGGTGCGGTCGGCAAGCGATACGAACCGGTCGTCATCGCGCGTGAGGATGACTTTGAAATTTTTATTGACGAGGATGTCGCGGAGCTTTTTAGCGATATCAAGCACGATATCTTTTTCTTTTATTTTAGATGGGCCGATGGCGCCGTTATCGTCGCCGCCATGACCGGGGTCGATAACGATTACGTCGATGAGCGTGTCTTGCGATTTGTCTGAAGTCGATAAAGTTTCGGGGGGAGTATAAGTCAATACCGTATCGGCGAACGCGTTGCCTTTGACCGCAATCTGGATACGCGGCGGATCATCTTTGTATTTGTGAACATAGGTAAAATCCGTACCGCGAAGTCGAATCGACACTTGAGCGGATTTCTCGAATTGGTAAGCTTTGGTTTCTATTACCGTGGATGCCGGTTTTCGACGGATGAACGCGGCGGTGTCGATTTTCCCATCATAAATATTGACAATCATCCACGAATCGATTGTCTTTACGATGTCGTATTTAAGTTGCTGCGAAAGGTAGATTTCAATCAGCAAACCGTTGAGTTTTTGCTGAACCGTCATATCCACCACATTATGGCGGGCCGGATATATCATCAGGCTGAGGTCATTTTCGGAAAAAGCGATTTCGTCGGGTATCAATTTAGCGA
>JAAYTW010000327.1 GCA_012517955.1 Candidatus Zixiibacteriota bacterium
TCATTATGGGATAGAATCCGGAGAGATGCGAGAAATGCCGTATTTACTTGGTCTTCAATCGAATCGCTGAAGGAGGTCCTAACAGAATACTATCCTGGATTTTCGCCCGCGTGGAATAGCAAAATAATTACTGAAACAAAAAGCTAATATTTTTGTTAGATAGGGTGGTGAACTTTTACTTGACTGGAATGGCCGCGATAAATTTATTTAGCGGCAGGCAAGGCTATGGAATTCGAGAACTTAAGCGAACGCGAAAAACAGATACTAAAGCTGTTGGTTGACCATTATATCAGCACGGCCGAACCGGTGGGTTCACGAACCTTATCCAAGCAACCGGGATTGGGGCTGTCGCCGGCAACTATCCGCAACATTCTCAAAGACTTGGAGGATATGGGGTACCTGACTCAACCTCATACCAGCGCTGGCAGGATGCCGACTAATCTGGGGTATCGTAGTTACGTCGATTATCTTCTAAAACCGGAAAACCTAAGCGATGCCGAAAAGAATCTGATAAACGAAAAGATTAAAGGGGAATATTCGGCTATCGACGTAATTTTAGACCAAACATCGCGGATACTTAGTTCATTGTCGAATCAACTGGGATTGACTTTGGCCCCGAAATTGGAATCGGCCATATTGACGAAACTCGAATTGATACCGGTGGCCGAAAAGAAATTGCTGGTGGTGCTGATAGTGAAATCGGGGCTGGTGCGGTCAATAATTCTTGAGGTCGATTCCAATCTTCCCGATATGGCGATTAACGAGACCGTGCAGATTCTTAATGAAAGGTTATGCGGCTTGAGCCTGGGCGAAATCAAAGCAACGATTATGGAACGCGTGAAAGATACTCATTACGGCGATCCGCGCTTGATTCGGATGTTTGTCGAGGGCGCGGCCGGAATCTGGGATATACCGACGACGGACGATTTGCATTTTGCGGGCACCTCGAATTTATTGAATCAGCCCGAATTTCAGAATCCCAAAGACGCGGCGCAGATGGCGGCGCTTATCGAAGACAAAGCGATGATTAAAGAGATGCTCGATCGGTCGGGAATTACCGAAGGAATAACGATTACCATCGGGCAGTCGGATATATCGGGCAAGGGGGAGCAGCTTTCGCTTCTGGCCTCCAGTTACACGATGGGGGGAGTGAAAGGCGTAATCGGCGTAATAGGACCAACTCGAATGAATTATTCGAAGCTGGTCAGCCTGGTCGATTACACGGCCAGGATGCTTTCGAAGATTCTTACCGATAAAACTTGACACGAATCAGAAGATTGTATTAAGTAATATATCTTATTTTATGATTTCGATGAGGTTGTATGGTTGAGAATTCCGAGAACAACGTAAAAGAAGAAATCGCCGGCTCCGGAAATCCAGAACCAACGGAGATGAAAGAACAGATTACCGCGGAACAGGTCGAGGTATCGGTCAAGGATTCCGCCGAATATAAAGAACTACAGGATAAATATCTTCGTTTAGCCGCGGAATTCGATAACTATAAAAAAAGGATGGTCAGGGAATATTCGCGAGCGCTGGAAACATCGGCGGACGAACCAATAAGAGAATTACTGGCGGTGATTGATGATTTCGAGCGGGCGTTGGCTTATGAAAACAGCGATGTCCAAAATTTCCGTCAGGGAGTAAATCTTATTTATACCAAGCTGATGGAGATGCTGGCTAAGCGCGGATTGGTCAAGATAGCGGGAAAAGGGGAGCAGTTCGACCCGATATACCATGACGCCGTGATGCAATTGGAAACGGACGAATACGAGGAAGGCAAAATAGTCGAAGAGGTGCAGAAGGGATATACTATCAACGGGCGAGTCTTGAGGCCGGCCCGAGTGGTAGTGGCGAAAAGGAAAACAGGTTCTGGTTTACCGATAAATGATAGCGATAAAAAATAACGGATTTATCCGCGAAGCCGGTTTCCTGCCGGGATGATATATTCCGATAGGGAACAATTCGCGGGAGTTCGATAAATTTCCGCAAGAATCGAATCTGAATAATCCGAGCCGAAGATTGATCGGACGAGAACCATTAATCTTAATTTGAGACGAACAGCCTGGTTGCCATCGCAGGCGAAGCATTGATGATGGCATTATCGATAATAGTGTAAAAATTTGACCAAACAATCTGTCGTTGCGGCGGCTTACGGCAATTTTGTCAACGCGGAACATGAGGTTCTGCTTTTGAGGGATACGCCGATAACGCATTCCCAAAGGGAGTAGAAATGACAAGGGTTATTGGGATCGTTAATCTCAAGGGTGGAGTTGGAAAGACCACAACCTGCGTGAATCTTGGAGCCGCTATCGCGTTGCGAGGCGCCAGAGTATTGCTCATCGATTTGGATCCTCAAAAAAGTCTCTCTACCTGGGCGGGCGTCGAAGAATGGCCCTCGGTTGGCGAAGTATTAAACGATGAGGTATTATTGGAACGGGCTATCGTCCGCTGGGAACGGGCCAAATGCTGGGTGTTGCCGGCAGGCCAGGATCTCAGGGTGAAAGCCGGTTTATTTGCAAACCGGGAAAACCGCGAATATTTGTTGAAGGATAAACTCGATAGATTAACCGGATTCGATTTCGTGCTGATTGATTCGGCGCCATCATACGAGCTATTGACAATCAACGCTATTTGCGCCTCCACGGAAATTATCGTGCCGCTTCAAACGGAAATACTGGCGCTGGAAAGCACGATTCCTTTTTTCGAAACCCTGGGCGAAATCAAAAGCAAGTATCACCCGAAATTGAAGATAGCCGGCATACTGCCATCGATGTTTGACGCGCGCACCAATTTATCGAAAGCTATCCTTGACCAGATGCGATCGTCGCAACATCTGGGGCCGCTCATGTTTAAAACCTATATTCGCAAAAATATCCGGCTGGCGGAAACGCCGGCACAGGGCGTGGCGATAATGCGATACTCGACATCCAACGGCGCGGAAGACTACCGCAGTTTGGCCGATGAACTATTGAACGGCTGGGAACCGACATCGAATAAGGGGGGGCAGGCGGACTGTACTGATAAAAACGAATCGACAGACGAACCGGCTGACGGTATAATCAACCAACCCGACAACGATAATACGGAGGTCGCGGTAAACAATTGATACAATTTATCGGGCGGCCTGATAAATTTGGAAAGCGGAAGACGATGAGAATTTCAATCGAATATTGCGTACTTTGAAATTATTATCCGCAAGCGGCCAGTTTGGCCGAAGCGATTAAAAAAAAGTATGGCGTGTCGGCGGAATTAATAGAATCGGGTGGGGGTGTATTTGAAGTGAGAAAGGACGGGAAGCTCATTTTTTCGAAAAAGGCAATCGGCCGATTTCCTGAAGAGAAGGAGATATTCGATAAATTAGATTAAATGGGATTTGGGGGGAACGAATACCGAAATAAACGAATGTTATTTTAATGGGCGGTATAAGTGATTTATAACTTGTCATTACCGATTGGAACGCTTATTTTGGCGAAGTCGTTTTTGCGACGGAACATTGTATTTCCCGATTTCGTAAACGGTGGGGGTTTAAACCGAGAAAGCGGCTATGATTACTCTTCTTAAGTATTCCATTTCATTGATTATATGGGCGGTGGTGGCGGGCGCTTTTCTGATAGCCAAGAGCCCGCAGCTGTTCGCGTTCTGGGCGCTTTTGGGAACGGCGATTCTGGTCGGCTGGTTTTTCAAGATGTTCTGGAAATGGTTCGTGGGGATATTTTTCCCCACTATCGAATTGCGGGCTTATATAATCGGCGTATTGATATTGCTTATTGGGGCGCTGTTGTTTTTTGAATATTCTATTGTTCCGAAGTGGAATCGATGGGGTGCGACCAAGGATGAGCTCGAAGAAAAGTACGCGGTGGATGATTTTCTGCCGCAGGCGAAAACGATTTGTATACGAGCGATTACAATCGACGCGCCTGTCAAGGAAGTTTATCCGCTGGTGCAGAAATTGACCACGGAGGGGATACTTAATTTCAATGTGAATCTATTGGATTTAATCCGCAATAAACCGGCTAAAATCGCAATTGGGGAGTTGCCGACTATCAACGTGGGGGACCGTTATTTAATCGGCAACATTGTTCAAGTGAAAGAGAACAAAAGCCTAACCATGGAATTGTTTAGAGGGAGCTTTCCCTGGAATAAGTTTAAAAGCATCTACGCCGGATATTATCTGGAGAAAGGGAATCACAACTCAACCCGGGTAATCTATAAGATTAAAGCCGATTATGATGGGGCGATTGCTTGGTTTTCTGCGAAATATCTGATAGAGGTTGTCGATTTTTTGGTATGTCGTTATCAACTTTACGCTCTGCGAGCGCAGTTGTTGTCGGGAGAAACTCAGCCGGGAAAATAACAGGCATTACGGGGTTTTTGGTATGATGACGGCGATATTTTTTATAGCGGGGGTTGCAATCGGTATATTTGCGACATGGGCGGTTTTTCAAATCGGCAGGCGGGACACCCAGAAAATCGCCGAGGAATTGGTGGCGCGGGCGCAAGTTGAAAAGCTTCAGGATATCGAGAATTTTCTTGGTCGGATGAAAGAATCGTTTCACGCGGTTTCGCTGGAGGCCCTGAATAAAAATATCTCGAATATTCTTGAAATGACGAAATCGACCCTTTCGCAACAAAGCCAGATGAACGCCAAAGAATTAGAAAGCAAGAAAGACCTGATTTCGCAAAATCTTCAACAGATTAAGGCAGAGATGGACAAAGTGGCAGCCAAAATCGCCGAGTTCGAAAAGGATAGGCAGAGCAAGTATGGTGAGCTGTCCGGCCAGTTGATGAGGTTAAATGATACCACCGCCAAACTAACCGAAACACTGGCCAATTCGGGAGTGCGTGGGCAGTGGGGACAAAGGATGGCTGAGGATGTTTTGCGGCTTTCGGGATTTGTGGAAGGAGTAAATTATTTCAAACAGAAAACCCTGGATTCCTCATCGCAAAGGCCGGATTTCACGTTCGTGCTTCCGAACCGCCAGAAAATCAACATGGACGTAAAATTTCCGTTTGCCAATTATCAAGGTTACCTTCAGGCGAAATCGGAAGAAGAAAAGGGACGCTATCGGGACGCTTTTTTGCGCGACGTGAGAAATCATCTGAAGAATCTTTCAAGCCGCGATTATATCAGTCCGGAGGAGAACACTCTGGATATGGTTATCATGTTCATTCCTAATGAGCAAGTGTATTCGTTTATCAACCAGAGCGATTCGAGCCTTATCGACGAGGCCGTCAGCAATAAGGTAGTGATTTGTTCGCCGTTGACGCTGTTTGCGATACTGGCGATTATCAGGCAGGCCATAGACAATTTCAATTTGGAGCAAACAGCCGGCGAGATACTGAAGTATATGGGAAGTTTCTATAAGCAGTGGGGCATGTTCTTGGAGAATCTGGATCAACTCGGGAAACGCATTGACGGCGCTCAGAAAGAATTCGCCAAATTGACGACGACACGCAAAAATCAATTGGAGAAGCCGCTGGAACAAATAGAGCGGCTCCGGCGTCAGAAAGGTTTGCCGATTGCTGATTCGGATTTAATGGATGAAAAAAGATTGGGGTACAACGATTCGAACAGAGATGAGTTATCGGCATGAAGCGGAAAAAAGCGCAGATGAATTTCCCCGCTTGCGTTTTGGGTGCCAAAGATATATAAATATCGGGTAACTGGGGAAGAAAAAGGGATATTTAAAAAGGAGTTGCGATAAATGTCCAAGGTTATCGGAATCGATTTGGGAACCACGAATTCATGTGTTGCTGTAATGGAGGCCGGCGAGCCGAAAGTTATCCCCAATCCAGACGGTTCCCGCACTACGCCATCGGTGGTGGCGTTCACCAAATCGGGCGAGAGACTTGTAGGGCAAACGGCCAAGCGACAGGCTATAACCAATCCCGAAAACACGATATTCTCAATCAAGCGATTCATGGGGCGCCGGCACAGCGAAGTATCATCGGAGGAAAAATTGGTGCCGTATAAAGTGACCCATGCTCCCAACGATGATGTTCGGATACAAATCGGCGATAAGGAATACGCGCCGCCGGAGATTTCGGCGATGATATTGCAGTACCTTAAAAGAGCCGCGGAAGATTATCTGGGACAACCGGTTACAAAAGCCGTAATCACTGTTCCGGCCTATTTCAACGACAGTCAGCGCAAAGCCACCAAAGATGCCGGCGAAATTGCTGGTTTGGAGGTATTGCGCATAATCAATGAGCCTACGGCGGCATCGCTGGCTTATGGTCTGGACAAAAAGAAAGAGCAAAAAATCGCCGTGTATGACCTTGGCGGCGGGACTTTCGATATATCGATACTTGAATTGGGCGAGGGGGTTTTCGAAGTCAGGTCGACCAACGGCGATACTCATCTGGGCGGCGATGATTTTGATCAGAGGATTATCGATTGGTTGGCGGAGGAGTTCAAAAAACAATATGGAATCGATTTGAGACAGGATAGAATGGCTTTGCAGCGTCTCAAGGAGGCCGCTGAAAAAGCTAAATGCGAGCTGTCGACGACGATGCAGACAAATATCAATTTGCCGTTTATCACGGCGGACCAATCGGGGCCGAAGCATTTGGATATCACGCTGTCGCGCGCGAAGTTTGAGCAGCTGGTTGATGATTTAATTCAGAGGACAATCGAGCCATGCCGCCAGGCGCTGCGGGATGCCAAATTATCGGCAAGCGATATCCAGGAAGTGGTGTTGGTAGGTGGAATGACCAGAGTGCCGAAGGTTCAGGATGTCGTACGCGAGTTGTTTGGAAGAGAGCCTCATCGCGGGGTAAACCCCGATGAAGTGGTGGCGATTGGGGCGGCGATTCAAGCGGGGGTGCTGGCGGGCGACGTAAAAGACGTATTGCTTCTTGATGTAACGCCTTTATCTCTTGGAATCGAAACGCTGGGCGGCGTGTTTACGAAACTTATCGAGCGCAACACGACGATTCCGACCAAGAAATCGCAGATATTTTCAACCGCCAGCGACAATCAACCGGCGGTATCGATTCACGTGCTTCAGGGGGAACGCGAACTGGCAATTTACAATAGAACTTTAGGAAGGTTCGATTTGGTGGGAATTCCACCGGCTCCAAGAGGGGTTCCTCAGATTGAGGTGACGTTCGATATTGACGCGAACGGCATTATGCATGTTTCGGCCAAAGATTTGGGTACCGGCAAAGAGCAGTCGATTAAAATAGAATCATCATCAGGGTTGTCAAAAGAAGAAATCGAGAAGATGAAGAAAGACGCGGAGATTCATGCGGCCGATGACAAGAAGAATCGGGAATTAATCGAGGCCAAGAACAAGGCCGATAGTATAATATACAGCACCGAAAAATCCCTTAAAGATTACGGAGACAAGTTGGGGCCGGACGACCGCAGTAAAATTGAAAAGGCTATTGAAAACTGCCGGGAAGCTTTAAAAGGAGATGATCTGGAAAGGATTAATAAATCGGCGGAAGAAGTAATAAATTCGTCTCATAAACTGGCGGAGGAGCTATATAAAAAAACGGCCACCGAATCGAGCGGATCGGCCGGGGCCGGCCAAGAACCCGGGCCGGAACAGCCTAAGGCCGGGCGGGGAAAAGATAAGGGCGATGGGGCGGTTGACGCCGATTTCGAGGTAATGGACGATAAATAAAAGATAAAGTAAACCTTTTAATAAACGTAATCGTTGAGCATGTCCGAAAGAGTTGTTAAGCGATTGTTCGAAGCGCAATACGTGCAAAATCGTTGTTGACAGAAGTTTTCTTGGTTCGATATAATATTATTAGTATCCGTTTCCGTTAAAA
>JAAYTW010000328.1 GCA_012517955.1 Candidatus Zixiibacteriota bacterium
GGCCGCTTTTCTTTTAGGCTTAGCGGTGCCCGCGGGGGCTACCCAGAGAATGGTAATCGCCGAAATGCAAACGAATACATCGTGACCAGGTTGTCAGAGTGCTGATCTGGTCTTAGATCACATAGCCGATACAACCGTCAATTTGGCGGTTATAAGATACCATGCCTGGTGGCCGAGTTCATCGGATAGATACTATACTTATAACCCAACCGAAAACACGACCCGAATAAATTATTACCCGCCCCACACTGACGGCTATTATTATACTCCTTATATGTGGATTGATGGGGACGTTCGCGCCGATAATTCGGCAAATTGGCGCTCTCAAATCGCCGCCGAAAAAACGGTTGATGCCCCCATGGATATTCAGCTCACGGGCACATACAACTCGGACACGCGCACCGGCGGTTTGATTATCAGGATTATCGCGACCGGGACTATCAGTTATTCGGATTTACGTTTGCGAATGGCAATAACTGAATCTAACTTGTATTACAGCGCTCCTAATGGCACGACGATTCATAATCAAACATTTCGCGATATGTTTCCCAATACCACAGGATTGGCCGTGGCCATAACGCAAGGCGAGACATTAACGTTTAACCAAGATTTTTCTATCCCGCGGCCGTTAATCGAAAGAAACTGCAATATCGTCGCTTTCGTGCAAGCCAATTCCAGTCGCAGAATCCTTCAGGGGGCCGAAATTGCGTTAAGAGATCTGAATTACCAAATTCTGTCGTTTAATTTGATTTCTCCCGCTAACGGCGATACCTTCTATGGGTGTCAGCCGCTATTTTTCTGGCACAGGTCAATTGATTCGCTTACGCTTGATACGGTATCGTATCAGGTGCAATTAAGCAGAGATCCTGAGTTTTTATCTCCTCTATGTTCGGATACGCTGCGCGACACATCCTGGCTTTGTCCGGTTTGTTTGGATTATGACATGGTATTTTATTGGCGGGTTCAGGCGTTCAGCGCCGGCTCGACTCCGCGATTCAGCAATAGTACCTTCAGTTTTTATACCCGTCATCCGTGTCCATATGTGCTGGGAGATATTAACGGCGACCGTTCAGTTCTCGGCGGCGATGTAACTTACGGCGTACGCTATTTTAAGAGCGTGGGGCCTACCCCTCCGGATAGCTGTTATCTCGATTCGGCAGGTATCTACCTTTACGTTGCCGGCGATGTCAACGGTAATTGCGAATTCAGAGGCTCTGATATCACGAGATTGGTGGCATATTTTAAAGCGACCGCAGTCATCTCTCCATGTCATGCTTTACCGCCAACGCCGATTCAACCGCCTATAAAACAGCGAGGTTGATAAAAATCTATTTTTTATAGAAAAGGCTCCGGCTTTCCTGCCGGAGCCTTTGCCTTTTGAGGTGTGTGAGGGCTTTTGCTATTCGGAAATCGCATACTTGGAGAAATGGTCGATTTCGAGCGAGCCGAAATCACCGGCGATTTCTTCAACTTCCCAAAGGGATGACTTTTCGTTAAAATAGAACAGCACTCTGGTTTTGCCGATATCGCCCAATGGAGTCACCGCCAGTGGTTTGGCGAAAACGGTGCCTTCGGGACCGCAATCGAGCAACCAGAATGGTCCAAAGGGGGCTTTGTACTTAGTCGCGTGAATAGTAATAAGCGTCTCTTTATCAAGGGCGCCAACCGGTATTTTGAATAAGATGATGCTGGCGCCGTTACGCAAATTGAAAACCGCCCCTCTATTGTCGGTCAGACAAGAAATGACCGTATCGATAACGACCGGACAACTATCAAGCGGCACAAGTTTGGGTCCGGATGGGGAGAAATAAGTGTTCAAATAAGCCAGTTGCTCATCAACGGGAACAGCGCTGGAAACGGCTACGGTGCTTTTTGAACACCCCGGAACCAACATTAATGATAACCCCGACAACAACAGCAATAAGACTCCCGCCAAGTAAAATCTTTTGCTGTAGTGTTGGTTCATTTGGATCGGCTCCTTCCCGCCCTTTAGGGGCATATTTTAAGATTTGTTATTATTCTTTCTTTTCAGATTTATAATGTGCAAATTTATTGCCGTGATGTTCCGGATTTTAACAAATCGGCAGTAATTTAAATATTTCGTTGGCGGATAATATGATATGGCGACGGTGTTGCTGTTTATCATTTGGACAGGGTCAAAATTCGCGTAACAATGGGCGGCAAATTGTGGGGAAACGGCCATAAATATGGGAAGATGGCTATATGGTTAGAGCCGATAAACCGAAAATTATATCCTTGATTTAAAGACTCTCGATATTTATTTTTCCACTTGCCGGGATAAATTGAATAGTTAATGGAGAGCTTGGCTTATACGAGAAAATGAGGTGAATTTATGAAAATACGAGAATTTTTAAAGGCAAACTTCAAACATTTTAACGCAGCGGTGGTGGTCGATGCCGCCGACGCCTGGGTGGCTCACTTGAACAAAGGCGGCAAAATGTTTATTACGCTCGCGGGCGCCATGTCGACGGCGGAACTGGGTATATCGCTGGCCGAAATTATCCGCCGGGGGAAAGTGCATGGCATTTGTTCTACCGGCGCTAATCTCGAAGAGGATATTTTTAATTTGGTTGCCAACAAACATTATAAACGAGTCCCGAATTATCGCAACCTATCCGATAAACAAGAGGAAGAGCTTCGCGATGCCGGTCTAAACCGCGTTACCGATACTTGTATTCCCGAAGAA
>JAAYTW010000329.1 GCA_012517955.1 Candidatus Zixiibacteriota bacterium
CTGTCATTCCGGGCTTGACCCGGAATCCAGGATTATATCGAATATTCGTAGGTCGAAACCTTTATGGTTTCGACAGCTATTCGATATCGAAAACAGATTGATTGTCGGGTTTCTCCACCGTCTGCGACGGTGTCGAAACGCCGACCTACGGGATATAATCCTGGATGCTGAATCAAGTTCAACATGACATGGATTTCGGGTGCCGTCGGGTCTCCGTACCCGAGACGCGCCTCGCGGTCAGGTGCGGAGACCTGACCGCACGATATACACTTCTACGCAATAATAAAAACGGCGGCCACAACTAAATGAAGCCGCCGCTGATTTTCTGTTGCTTGTTTTTCTTACGGCCTCAACGATGCTATCGCCGCTTTGAAATCGTTAGACTTAAATACGTAATTGCCTGCCACCAGAATATCGGCGCCCGCCTCGATACATAGCTTGCCGGTCTTGTCGTTGATTCCGCCATCGATTTCGATAACGCAGTTGTATTTGGCCGAATCGATGAGCCGTCGCGCCACCCTGATTTTCTCCAGCGTGCGCTCGATAAACTCCTGTCCGCCGAATCCCGGGTTGACGCTCATCAGAAGAAGCAAATCGATATCTCCGAGAATCTCGGTTATCTGAATTATCGAAGTGTGCGGATTAAGACTGACGCCGGCTTTGATATTAAGCTTTTTTATAGACTGGATATTGCGGTGAAGATGCGGCCCCGATTCCAGATGCACCGTGATATAATCGGCGCCCGATTCGGCAAAGCGCGGAATAAACATAGCCGGATCGGTAATCATCAGGTGGACATCCAGAGGCAACCGGGTGACTTTGCGGATTGCCGCCACCACGCCCGGTCCGAAAGTGATATTGGGCACGAAATGCCCATCCATGATATCCAGATGAATCAGGTCCGCGCCGGCCTCCTCGACAGCCTTGATTGAATCGGCCAGGCGCGCGAAATCGGCCGACAGCACCGACGGCGCGATTTTGATATTCCGTTTATTTTCCGCCATATCTTACTCCGATTGCGAAACGATTAATTTCACCTCTGTCCATTTCGGTACTTTCGTTCCCGGAGCCAGCGATTGCGAGAGCACTGTTTCGGGAAGCATCCGCTCATCTTTGCGATATTTGATATCGCTGACCAATATTCCGTTTTCCTCGGCCAGTTTTTTAGCCTCGGCCAAATCCAATCCAATAAAATTGGGCACATCGACTTTGACATCGGTTTCTAAACGGTTTACCACTAATTGTACCGACGAATTGGCTTTCAACACCGTTCCGGCTACCGGATATGATTCGACCACCACGCCATCGGGAAATCCCTCATCTTCGTACCAGGTGATTTCTCCCACAGTCAGGTTGGCGTTTTCTATTAACAGTTTGGCCTCGCGTAACGATAATCCTCTGACTGCCGGCATGGTTGCCGAGGCTTCTCCTTTCGATATTATAGCCCTGATTGTCGAACCTTTTTTCACGGTCGTGCCAGGTTCCGGCACCTGCGAAATCACCGTTCCGATAGGAAAATACGAATTATATTCCTCGCCCGTTACGACCAGGTTGAGTTTTAAATCCTTTAATTTTTTTTCGGCGACTTTTATGGGAAGATTCACGATTTGGGGCAAGGTGAATTCTGAACCGTGATGGACAATTATCGGCATTATCAGATTGTCGACAATAAGACCGATTGCCAGCAATCCGCCGAAAAATACCGCCAGTATAATCAAGAAAAACTTCTTTTCTCTATTAAGGAATTCCGGAAATTTCAATCGCATAACTTATATTTACCCGATTTTTTCTATCGCCGCCACAAAAATCCCATCGATTTTATCTTTTGATGGTCTGGTGGTAATCATACCTTGTTTATCAACGAATTGTTTGCTTTTATTTAATTCAATCAATCTGAATTTCTTGTTGCTTGCCAAAAA
>JAAYTW010000330.1 GCA_012517955.1 Candidatus Zixiibacteriota bacterium
CTTTTCTCGATGAATACTCGGCGAACCCTTCCGCAAGCCACAACGGCGGACTGAAAATCGCCTGCCGCGCCAACAACGAACTGATATCATTCCCATACAGAAGATTGAACATGACCGCATGGGTTAATTCGTGATGGAGAACATGACGGAAATCCTCGTATGACCCCGTAAAAGGGATAACCATTCGATTCTTAAAAACCTCCGTGAATCCGCCGACCCCCTCAGGCATAATGTCCGATATAACATTGGTTTGCTGAAAATCGTTGGGCGATGAATATATGATTACCGGAATCCTTTGAGTGATTTTATGGTCAAGTTGCTCTGAGACGATTCTATAAGCGTCCTCCAGAGTTTTGGCGGCAAAATTGGCTATGGAATCTTGACCATGATTGAAATAGATGTTGAAATTGCGCGTCTGAATATAATACCAATCAAGGTTCTTATACTGAACCTTATTTTGGCCGAAATATTCCTCCTGTCCCCACGCGAGGCCGGTAATCATCAGTAACAACAATATCGTAATTCTTTTCACGGTCACCTCAATATCATTAACATTTAGAGAATTAACCCTGTTCCATTTATTACTATGCGCCCATGCGTTTAATATCGGCTCCCAATTGAGTCAACTTGTCTTCAATCTTTTCATAGCCGCGATCGATATGATAAACCCTCAAAATCTCAGTCGTGCCCGATGCCCCCAGCGCGCCTACTATTAAACCCGCTCCCGCCCTTATATCCGATGCCATTACGCTTGCCCCTTGTAAACCCTTGACTCCGGTGATTATCGCCTCTTCGCCCGCAACCTTAATATCAGCGCCCAGACGTGTTAGTTCCATTACATGAGTAAAACGTTCGGTAAAAACGGTCTCCTTGATATGGGAAATCCCCTCGCAAAGGCAACTCATCGCCAACGCCGATGCCTGCAAATCGGTAGGAAATCCAGGATAAGGAAAAGTCGTGATATTAATTGCTTTCAATTCTCCATGCCGCGAAATCTTCAACGCGCCGTTTTCCGGGCTTATTTCAAGCCCCGATTCCGTCAACTTTTCTATCACGATACTCATAAATTCGCCCGGATTCGGTCTTATCTTTATCTGCCCGCCGGCCGCCCCAACTGCCATCATAAATGTTCCCGCCTCTAAACGATCGGGCATAACCGTATGTTCGACCGGTTTTAGCTCTTTTACTCCTTCTATTTGGACGACCACCGATCCCGCGCCCCTTATTTTCGCCCCGCCCTTATTTAAAAAATCGGCCAGATCGACCACCTCCGGGTCGCATCCAGCGTTGATAATCGTGGTGGTCCCTTGAGCGAAACAGGCTGCCATTATTACATTTTCCGTTCCGGTATGGGAAGGCTTATCGAAATGTATAATTGTTCCCTTCAAACCGTTCTTAGCGGTCGCGTTGACATACCCTTGCTCTTCCTCAATCACCGCCCCTAATTTTGTAAAAGCCTTCAAATGATAATCCACCGGCCTCGGACCAAGCACACAGCCGCCGGGGAGCGATACCTTGGCCCGGCCGGTTCTTCCTAAAAGCGGCCCCATCACTAAAAATGATGCTCTCATTTTTCGTACCAAATCGTATGGCGCCTCGCCGGTGGCTATATTAGAGGCATCCATCGTTACCGAATGAGTTTTCTTATCCCAAGTGGTTTTTACGCCGAGATGATTGAGAACCTGTATCATCGTATCAATATCAGCCAGATTCGGAACGTTTTTAATGATGGTTTGTCCCTTGGAAAATAAAAGTCCCGCGGCCAGAATCGGCAACGCCGCGTTTTTTGAACCTTGAAGTGTAATCTCGCCGTTAAGTTTATGTCCGCCGTTTATGATAAATTTATCCATCGCCGTTCTCCCTTTAAATCATTATTATTAGTCCGGATTCAAACCTCCACCGAAATTATTTGCCCATTTCGGCCTTTTTGATTATACTTCCGCCACAAATTATTGTCAAAGTAATCCGAAAACACGATGACTGAAATTTCGCCACCCCCCCAAGACCCACCTCCCGATAAAGCCGTTTATTTCATATCAGATGCTCATCTGTCATTTGACACCCATACCCGAGAAAAGGTTTTGTCCGATTTTCTGATTTCCATAAAAAACCGCGCCGATTATCTGTATATAATTGGTGACCTGTTCGATTTCTGGTTCGAATATGAACATGCCGTTCCCGCCGCGTTTCTTCGCACCTTGACCACCCTTAGAATCCTTGTCGATTCCGGGATACAGATATGGTATTTGCCGGGAAACCATGACTTCTGGTTGAGAGATTACCTGACGAAACAGGCCGGACTTGTGTTGGCCGGCGATACCCTCGATATCGAGCATCAAGGAAAAAAAATCCACTTATGCCACGGCGATGGTCTGGCTTATGGCGATAAAGCTTATCGTCTCATGAAACGAATCTTCCGCTTCAAGCCGAATATCTGGCTTTACCGACAACTACCCGTGGATTTTGCCTACCGCCTGGCGTGCCGGATATCGGCGAATTCCCGTCAGCGGACTTACAATAAAGACAAAGACCTTCCGGGGTATTATGATTATGCCAAAATCAAAATTGATTCAGGTTTCGATGCCGTAATTATGGGGCATACTCATTTTCCCGAAATCAAACAGTTGGGAAACGGTCTTTATATCAATACCGGCGATTGGATTGATAACTTCAGCTATGTTACCTTAAATTCGGGCGTTTTTTCATTGCGGTTTTTAAAGGAACAATAATCGATTCAAGCCGTTCTTTCCCCCGGATATGCGTTACAGAAATAAAAATAATATCAACCTGCTTGCCAACCCATTAAAAACCGATCCATCTTTGCTGGGGCTTAAAAACGAATTGGAATCACGCTGGTATGATTTGGAAGCCGAAAGTTACTTCGCCCAATTGGATTGCCCGGGCGAACTTGTGGCGATGGATATTGATTTCGAATCCTGGTTTGCCGATTTCTATGATAATCCTGTCGCGCCGACCAAATACGACAGAAACGCCCGTTTCTTCGCCGCACTGGCCGCCGCCCCCGGCCTGAAAGTGCTCGATTTGGGTTTCGGTGATGGTTGTCTTTCCCGGTTTCTGTTACGGCGGAATAAAGAGGTTATTTCGATTGATATCGCCGGAAAAGCCTGGCGATTTCTTCACTGTTCCGATCCGCATAGCCTACCGATTAAAGGATGCGGGGAGGTACTGCCGTTCAAAAACGGAAGCTTCGATATTGTAACTTCGCTTGTCGCCCTACATCATCTCAATATCGATATGGCTCTGGGGGAAATTAAACGCGTTTTAAAAGACGATGGTGTCGGTATATTTCAAGAACCTATGTATAATTCCAAAATGCTCTATAAGCTTCGTCAGTTTATTCCGATAGCGGATAATGAATCCCCCGGAGGCGGCGGTTTTCACAAAAAAGACCTGACCGTTTTGCTGGAAACTCACGGCTTCGACTATACATTTGAAGAGTATGAACTTTTCACCCGTTTCGAACGCCTTGTTTCTTCGAAAAAACCTCGACCGGCGTTAAGAAAATTCGATTATACTTTACTTCGATTGTTCCCACCACTTCGCTATTTTGCCCGGACATTTGTCTTAATAATCCGAAAAAAATCTGATTGGATTATTCTCTGTTTCCCCGCCACCATCCTTTTACTTGACCTCATAGCGTTTATGACCTAAAATTCCTCCATGAAAAAATTCGTTCTGATATTTAGCTTGCTGGCGCTGGCCTGCGCCGATAAACCGCGCCTAAAGACCATCGAGTTTTGGCAATTTTGGACTGACCCGAAAGCTAAACCGGTCATTGAATCGATAGTCTCACAATTCGAAAAAAACAATCCGGGATTGAAAGTCAATATTACCGATTTGACCTGGTCGGACGGCCACCAGAAAATCGTAGCGGCTTTCGGGGCCGGCGCCCCCCCCGATTTGCTCGAACTTGGCTCCGATTGGATTTCCGAGTTTTCGGCGGCCGGCGCCTTGTGCGAAATTCAACTTGATACCGCCAATCTGCTGATGCCGCAACCGGGAATTTGGAATAACAAGCTTTATGCTAAGCCCTGGTTTTTGGATACCAGAGCCGTATATTACAACAAATCGCTTTTGGATAAGGCGGGATGCTCCCTGCCCGCCGATTGGCGACAGTTTCTACAGGCCTGCCAAAAAATAAATGAGCTTGGCGACGGCATATCCGGATTCGGAGCAAACTCCAACGAAACCCATAGGTTGTATAAAAAATTCTTGCCGTTTGTCTGGACAGCCGGCGGTGATATCATCGCCGACGGCCGATTCAATCTCGAGCAACCGCCGGTTTTGAAAGCTTTGGAATTTTATCGAGAATTGGCCAAATCAGGTAGGGTTGAGACACAGAAAAACCTTGAGGATGCTTTTTGCGAAGGCAAAATCGGCGTCGTTATTTCAGGCGGCTGGCTGTTGAAAAGACTCGAGGATGCCCCCCCTGAATTTGAATATCTGCTGGCCCCGATTCCTCCGGAAAATATCGGCGGTCGGGGAATCTCATTTGCCGGCGGCGAATATCTGGTGATTCCGGAAAAATCGCGGAAAAAAGACGAGGCGCTGGCCTTGATGGAATCGCTTCTGATGATAAAAAATGTACGGATGCTTTGCGATTCCGTTGGTTTTGGATTTCCGCCTTATAACAACCAGGAAATCAATTCACCAGCGCGCCGAATCCTTTTCGACCAACTTCAACATTCGCGATCGACGCCCGGCTATCAGAATTGGGTCAATGTCGAAAGTATAATAGAATCGATGGTTGAAGAAGTAACGCTGGGCAGATCGACTCCGCGTCAGGCCATTTCTGACGCCCAGAAAAAAATCGACGAGCTTGAAAAACATTGAAAAGATTTAATCTTCTGATTCTTGTTTTTCCCTGGATTGCCACTCTGGCGATATTTTGGGTTTTTCCCGTTATTTATTCTTTGGTTCTTTCATTCACCGATTATTCAATATTCGGACAAACAAGATATATCGGCGTCGCCAATTACTTGAAACTGTTTTCCGATCGGACGTTTTTGCTTTCTCTTAAGAATACCCTATATTTCGTTTTCGGCACTATCCCATTTACTACGGTTATCGCCTTGGTCCTGGCCGTCTTAATCGCCGAAAAAATTCCCGGACACAAGATATTTCAAGCCGGCTATTTTATCCCGTCGATAGTCTCGATGAGCGTCGTCGCCATCGTTTTCACCGCCCTGTATGCCCGCGGCGGATATCTACACATGCTTGGAAAATTATGCGGATTGGCGGTTCCGGAAAATGGCTATTTATTCTCGACTTCCACCGCTTTACCGGCCATCATGGCGATGGATATTTGGGTGGCTGTCGGCTATTATGTATTACTGTATCTGGCGGCGATTAAAAGCATTCCCGTGGAAATATATGAAGCGGCGCGCCTCGATGGGGCCGGTTTTTGGAGGAGACTATGGCAGGTAACCCTTCCTCAAATTACTTCGATGACCTTATTCGTGGTCGTAATCAATACCATACGCTCATTTCAGATTTTTATCGAAATCTATGTCATGACCCGCGGCGGCCCGCTTGGTTCAACTTCGACCGTGGTTTATTTCGTATTTGATGAAGGGCTTCGTAAATTCAATATGGGATACGCCTCCGCCGCGGCCTATCTGCTCTTTGTGGTTATCCTGATATTTTCGCTGATACAGATGAAACTCATAGGGGGGAAGGACCAATCTCGATGAGGCGATTTGGGAAAATTACGGCGTGTATTTTGTTAACGGTAATTCTCATCAGTATGTTGTTTCCGTTTTTTTATATGATTATCGCTTCCTTTCAATCGCCGACGCCGACCTGTTCGATTTCCTGGGAAAATTATTCGGCTATATTGACTCGCGGCGGCCTCGCCGGATTCTTGTTCAATAGCGCTTTGGTGGCCGTTATCGTGACGTTGGGTAATCTGGTGTTTTGCCTCATGGCTGGTTACGCGCTCGCCCGCAAACGCTTTTCCGGCAATCGTCTGCTGTACATCTCGGCGATGGCCGTGTTGATGATTCCCGCTCATGTCGTTATTATTCCAGTGTATATCCTTATCAGCAAGCTTGGGCTTTATAATACCTATTGGGCGTTGATTTTGCCGTTCCTGGTCAATCCTCTGGGTATATTCCTGATGACCCAGTATATTAAAAACCTTCCCGACGATTGCGAACAGGCAGCGCGTATAGACGGCGCCGGCGAATTCACTATTCTCTTTAAAATCGTGGCGCCGTTATGCAAACCTGCTCTGGCGGTTCTGGCGGTACAGGCTTTTCTTTCCAGCTGGAATTCGTTCGTATATCCATTTATTCTGGTGTCATCCCCAAAATTATACACACTCCCTGTAGGGCTGGCCATGATGCAGGGCCTGCAGGGAATGAGCACGCCGGAAATAATGGCCGGTTCGACAATTGCGACCATGCCGGTCATAATCGTGTTCTTGTTTTTCCAAAGACAAATCACCGAAGGAATCACCGCCGGTGCTGTCAAAGGATAAGAATTCTCGTTCATAAAAAAAACGGCATAAAAAGCTATGCCGTTATCTTCGAAATTGGAGATTGCTAAATAATTATTTCTTCAAAATCGTATTCAGCACCTTTTCTTTATCGAGTTTCTTGGTGCAGAAGAACCAGTCATAGCAGGTGATATCCTGTTGCTTGGTTTCCATCCGTTCTTTAGCCACGCCGCATGAACCGGCAGGCGGTACAATCACTTCATCGCCGGGATGCCAATCGGCGGGAGTGGCGACCGAGAACGCATCCGCGGTTTGAAGCGCTATCAACACCCGATACAACTCGTCGAAATTACGGCCAAGGCTCAACGGATAATAAATAATCGCCCTGATTATACCCTTAGGATCGATAAAGAACACTGCCCGAACCGCTTTTGTTGAGCTTTCTCCAGGTTGAATCATACCGTATTTTTTGGCGACTTCCATCGTGATATCTTCAATAAGCGGGAACTTGACCTCAATGTTTTTCATCCCCTTATATTCAATTTTCTCCTTGATTGTTCGCAACCAGGCGATATGACTATAAAGCCCATCGACCGATAAACCCACCAGTTTGCAATTGGCCTTGGCAAATTCCTCTTCCCGTTTGGCGAACGTCATAAACTCCGAAGTGCAAACCGGCGTAAAATCCGCTGGATGGCTGAACAATATCACCCAGCTTCCCGAATACTGGCGGGGGAAATCAATTTCGCCCTGGGTCGTTACCGCTTTAAACGATGGCGCCGGATCGCCGATACGTGGCATGGCCGCGGTTTCATTCTGTGAGCTTTCCATCAATCCTTCTCCTTGTTCTAAAGTGATTCGCGTTTAATGGCTGCAACATGATGATTGATCGCTGAAACCGAGTTTACCTGCTGCCAAAAGCTCAACGGCTTCGCGCGCCGTAATATCGGCGGCGATTATTGCCGGATTGATTCCCTTGGCCTGCAAGTCATTAATCGCGCGCCTTCCCATACCTCTGCAAATCACTATCTGGCAATCCCCCAATGCCGCCAAAAAGGATTCGTGACTGTGATTAGTCGCCCCATGACTATTTTCATGATTGGCGCAGTCATGCTGTTCGTGATGGTGTTCGCGGGTGTTTGGTCGATTCTCGATTTCTTTGATATCATCGTTTTCATATTCATAGATAATAAAACCCGCGCATCTCCCGAAATGTTCCGCTATCGATACCCCATCGTCCGATGCTACCGCTATTCTCATTTCTCATCCTTTCTTGAATTGATTCTGTTTTGTCGTACACGATGGCAACCGGCTCTATGTCTGCGGCCGCCGCCATGTCCTGGATTCAACCTGCTGAACAAATCGCTTCCGCATTTTGGGCAAACCGAAGGGCGCCCGGTTCCGAAAGGCTCCTCCCAGGTATGATTGCAAGCGCTGCATGTAAACACCCTATGATTTATCATTTTTACGACACCTCCTTCAATTTTAATCGCTTTGCCCCCAATTAGCGCGTCGGCTATTTTTTTATGCGCCGATTCCAGCACTCTCCCAAACGTCGCCCGCGATATTTGCATCTTTTCCGCTGCCTGTTCCTGATATAACCCATCCAAATCAGCCAGCCGGATTGCTTCAAATTCATCGAATGTGAGGCCGACTGTTTCTAATTGGGTAAGCGGAACACCTCGCGGTTTATAAAAAGTAACATCGGGTAAATCTCCGATAAAGCGGGGGCATTTTGGTCTTGGCATAACTTTCTCCAAATAGAATTATGGGCATATGCTCAAAACTTGTCAAGCGATATTTAATTTTTTATTTGGAAAACTAATGTCGAAAACCGTCGGCTCGGGGACGCGTATCCTGACTTATGTCCGCAGGCGGCAGTTGTTCACAACTGCCCGAATACACAATAACAGCCGAAAACTTACTCCGGCCGCCTCAAAGTATCAAAAATGACGATTTTAATGCCCGATCTTATCCATCATCCGCGGAATCGTATCCTCGTACAAATCCCGCAATTCATGCACCGAACAATTGATTAGCTCGTTGATATTTAGATATTCCCCTCCAGTAATTCCGATAGGGGAGAAAGTCAGTTTTTTGGCTGCGCAAAGTTGTTCAATTTCCTCTTGTCTGGTTTCCTCATACGATATTATCACCAGCGGCCGTGATTCTCCAAACAAGCAAGCATCCGGGCGGTAGTCCAAACGATAGTATATAAAGGCGCCTATCAGATGCTGAAAACAGCATTCAGCCAAAGCCACCGCCAAGCCGCCGTCGGAAACATCATGAGCCGATTTAAGCAATTCTTTAGATGCGGCCTCCACCAGGAAAGCGATGGTCTGATTCACTTTGCCCAAGTCTATCGATGGAATCGCTCCGGCGATTCGTTTGTGCGCGGTTTTCAGATATTCCGACCCGCCGAGCTCCCCCAGATTATCGCCGATTACCGCGATCCGGTCGCCCTCATGCGTAAATGCCATACCGATTCGTTTGGTCACATCATCCAAAACCCCAACCATCCCGATTACCGGGGTCGGATAAACGGCCGTGCCGTAACTTTCATTGTAGAAACTGACATTGCCGCCAGTGACCGGCGTATCCAACGCCCGGCAGGCTTCCCCGATACCTGCGATAACTTCGGCAAATGTATAATAAATTTCCGGCACATAAGGATTACCGAAATTAAGGCAATTGGTGATTCCGATTGGCATCGCCCCACAACAAGCCACATTGATGGCTGATTCGCAAACCGCATGTATCGCTCCCAGCCGCGGATTCAGATAACACCAACGCCCGTTACCGTCAGTGGACATCGCTATTCCCTTGGGCGATTTTCTCACTCGAATCACCGCCGCGTCGCCGCCTGGTCCGATTACCGTGGCGGTCCTCACCGATGTGTCATATTGCCGATAAACCCATCTTTTGGATGCCACATCAGGGCTGGCTATCAACTGCTTCAAGACGGCGTTGTAATTTCGGGGTTCGGGCAAATTCAACGGATTGAATTTGGCCAATTCATCGATGTATTTCGGCTTCTTCTGTTCACGAATATACACTGGCGCCTTGCCGCCTAAAACCAAACTGTCGGGTGGAATATCGGCGTATAGCTTACCATCATAATAAACTTTCAGACGATTTTCGTCTATCACCTTGCCGATAACCACCGCCTGCAAGTCCCATTTCCGGAACACCGCGATTACTTCATCAAGTTTCTCAGGCGTCGTCACCACCAGCATCCGCTCCTGCGATTCCGAAAGCATTATTTCATACGGCGTCATCGCCTCTTCGCGTACCGGCACCCTATCTATATGCAACTCCATTCCCGATTTGCCGCGCGCCGACATCTCCGACGATGAACAAGTCAAGCCGGCCGCGCCCATATCTTGAATTCCCACCAGCAGCTTTTTCTTGATTACCTCGAGCGTGGCTTCCAGAAGAAGCTTTTCCGTGAATGGGTCGCCTATCTGCACCGAGGGCCGCTTGGCCGCTGATTTTTCCGATAGTTCCTCCGATGCGAACGTTGCCCCGTGGATACCGTCGCGGCCGGTTTTCGACCCGACTATCAGCACCGGATTACCCGCGCCTTTAGCGGTTGCCGATATCAGTTCGCTTTTCTTGGCGATTCCCAGCGCCATGGCGTTGATTAGCGGATTACCCGTATACGATTCATCGAAAAACCCCTCTCCGCCCACATCCGGGATACCAAAACAGTTTCCATAATCACCGATACCACGCACGACCCCGTCGAATAGATAACGCACTTGCGGTAAATCCAACGGGCCGAACCGAAGCGAATTCATTGCTGCTTCGGGGCGCGCTCCCATTGTGAATATATCGCGTAGAATGCCACCCATACCCGTGGCCGCCCCTTGGTAGGGCTCTATCGCCGATGGATGATTATGTGATTCGATTTTAAACACCACCGCCAGCCCGTCGCCGATATCAATGGCGCCCGCGTTTTCCTCGCCGGCTTCGGCCAACAGACGTTTGCCTTTGCGGGGAAGCGTTTTCAATTGGGCTATAGAATTTTTATAGGAGCAGTGTTCCGACCACATCACCGAATAGATTCCCAGTTCGGTGAACGTCGGTTGGCGCCCCAGAAAAGCAACGATTTGCCTGAATTCGTCATCGGATAGGCCGTGGTCTTTAATTAATTGCGGGGTTATTTCCGGTTCGTAAAACATCGTTTTTTTCGCCTTTTTTCGTATCCCGTAGGGGCACGACATGTTGTGCCCGGATTTTTCAAATCAAAAATCCCGTAGGTCGGCGTTTTACCCCGTAGGGGAGAAACCCGACAAAACGATTACAAGATGGCGCAAGTATAGGTTTTTGGATTAATCTTGTCAAAGGAAAAGGGCATTTTATCGGGCACGGTTTCATACGACCGAAAAAATTGACGAACATACCTATAATAAGTCGTATTTATTGCTCTTCCGCCGATTATTCTTGATAAACATGGTGTGATGACCAATCTATGCCATTAGATAGAGTACGCTGGATTCTCGATAATCATTGTCTTTGTTTTTTAAGAGAAATTTGGAAAATTACCACCCATGTATAATTAATATTATTATTGTAACTATAATAATTTTGTTTGACTCCGATAATAATTTATTATAAAAGGTCTCGTTATTAAAAACAGGCGAAACGGATGTTGATTACCTTTCGCTACTAACAATTAACTTAAGGAGGAGTGATTGAAAAGGATTAACGC
>JAAYTW010000331.1 GCA_012517955.1 Candidatus Zixiibacteriota bacterium
ACCTCATCGAAATTGACATAGTCGTAATCCTGGCCCAGCAGATGTTCGCCGCGATTGGCGCTGGTGCGGGCAGTCAGCTCTGAACCGTTGCGAAAGATGATTGTCGAATAGGGCGTTGCTCGCGTAGTTTTTATCAAGGCTTTCAACTTCGGTGAATTTTCCAAAAGCCCGATTATTTTGCTGTAGATTATCTGCGCCTGGTCAATAGTGATACTGACATTTAAGGCGCGGTATCGTTTATAGCGGTCATAGCGACGCGGCCGGATTTGAAAGATACAGCGATGGATTAACTTGACCGCCTGAATATCCGATTTGCCCCAGCGATTGCCGGTTACCAGCGCGTTTTCGAATCCGGTCGAACCGCGCAACCAGGCGATTTGCCCGTCGTGAGGTTGAAATCCCAGATATTCCCTGGCGAAAATGACCGGATCGCGTACCGATTTACGCCAAGCGGTTTTAGTCGAATTTGACCTGCTCATAGCAAGCTGCGAGTTGCAAAGATTATTCATTTTGTCAATTCCTGACTGCGGATTTCGTTGAGTAATTCTAAAAGCAGATTTTCGACGTTACCCGATTCAACCAGTTTCTGTTTCAGTTCGATTGCCTTGAAGGCGTGTTCGATTTTCAGATCGAGCTTGTTATCTTTCAAATCCAAATAAATTTGCTGGACAATCAGATTAAGCAGTTGCTCGTCTGAGGAAACAATATGCGTATTTTCCGCGGATTTATCAGCCGCAGGTTCCAAAGTAATCGTTTCGGGTCGGTTTTTGCCGATTTGGTTTCGTGCCGGTTTGGCGCCATTATCGTTAAGATGGGATTTCAAATGTTCCGCCAGAATTTTCTCATCGATATTCAAATCGCGTAGTTCAGCCCAGCGAAGCAGTCTCGGGGTTTGCCAATTCTTCTTAGCATTGAGTTTTTCGACTAATGGGCTTGCGCATATCACGCAATTGGTAGTTTTTGTCTCCATCAAACCACCCCCGGCTCAATTTTATCGATTTTTTCTCGCGCCTCTTCCCTGCTTAAAAGACCGGCGTTGAATTGCCCGATAATACTGTCGGCGGCGATTTTTTCCGCCTGGAATCTTTCCAGTGAACCGAAAACGCGTCGATTGTCGAACACGATTTCGATGTTGCCGGGAAGCCCGCGCAACGCCATTTCCAAATCAAGAAGCCACTGAAGAAATCCTTTGGCTTTTTCTTGAACCGCCACGATTTGTCTCATCATCAGTTCAAATTTAAACTTCGCCCAAGTCTGGGTCGTGCCGAACGAATAACCCAGCATGAACGGATCGAGATGCACCCCGGCGCAGATATTTTCGATTAAAGCACGATGATACAAATACCAACTGGAGGCGGCCCCTTGTCCGCCTGGACCAACCGCCGTAATTTGCACATCGTCCCAGGTGACCGCCGAATCGGCGGGACGAAGGTTTTTGAACAATTCAACGGTGCTGTCGAAATAATTGTTGGCGCGCTGAATATAATTGGCCTCGCTTTCGCCGGGCGCTCGTTCCGGTTTTTTTAATTGCACCTGGATTCGCTGATAACCGGAACGCTCGAGGTTTTCCGCCATATCGAAAATCAGCTTCTGCTCAAGATGCGATATAAATTCTATAGATGATAACAGACTTGCGCCGCGGGGATCATCCGCTTGAGAATCAAGAGCGGTAAAATAAAACGAGGATGGTTCAAGCGATACTTTGGCGTTATCGGTTTCACAATAAAGCCGCCATCCCGAAGATTGTTTTTCGAAGCTTAAATATCGATTATCATACTGTTTAAAACCAGCTAATCCATTTCCCGAGGCATTTAATATCGCTTGGCCGCCAAAACAACCATCAATGAATAATGTGCGGAAAAAACCGCTGACCAGAGTCTCAATCCCGCCCGACTTTTGATAGGAGGTCGGAATCAATACGCGGTCGATTTCCTTGATAAAGCGGGCCGCCTGCGCCTCCGGCAACCTATCAAACTTAAATTCGACCGGCGCGGCGCAGAGCCTGGTCCAAAGCCAGATTGCTCCGTTTAAAATGGGAATATTATCGACCAGAAACCTATACAAAGATATGCGATCTCGCGCGCGAAAACCGCCGTTCATGGGCAATTTCAGCTCAAATCCCGACAACCGGGGCGTTTCGGAATTTTTAACCGACATTTTATTTTTTTCTTTCCCAAGAATAGCCTTAAGTCGATTTCTCAGCATGCATTCTCCTTCTTTATCGCGTTCCTATAATACCCCGTGTCGCAATTTTAAATGCGAAACGCATGCGGATTTCATAAATTAAATATAACGCCAAGCCATTTTTTCGTTTAACCTTAAAACTATTTATAGTATACTTCTTATAAACCGCTTGGAATTGAAAGCGGAATGCTTTAATTTAGGATTTGTGGAGGAACAATGAAACGCTTTGCAATAATGACTCTAATGGCGACGATATTGGCCATTGGTTTCGGTTGTGAAAAAAAAACCGACCTGGCGCTTCGCTATGAAATGGAAAAAGCGCTGGCGAAAGCCGATAGATTAAGCGATAAAATCTACAGCCAAAATAAACGCCCCTCCGACGCCGAGTTTTCGGAAATTATCGAGAACTATCAGACGGTAGTCAAAATGATAAAACAAGCGTCTAATGTATCCGAAGTCGAAAAAGCCTCGGCCGACAAAAGGCAAGCCTGGGCGATTGCTGATTTGGCGCGCACCAGAATCGGTATCATGTATTCCGATCGCGGCCTATATGACAAAGCCTTTGAAAGCTTCAAATCGGCGGTTGATGATCCTGCTATTTCAAAAATCCAGAAAAACGCGGTTCAAAATTACATGGCGTCGGCCAAGGAAAAACTTCGGCAGTATCCTGAAGCGGCCTCAATCTACTATGATGAGGGCAAAGGTTATCTGGATATAATCGTGGCCCAAAATCCCAACATGGACGCCCTGGCCGCGCCGATTAAGGCGGCCCAAGCCTGGTTAAAAGCCGGCGATAAAATTAAATTCGACGCCTACATGGATTCGGCGCGCGCGATCTACCGTGATATCGCGGCCAAATATCCCAAAAGCCCCGTGAAAAACGCGGCTGTCGGGAAACTGGCGGCAACTTATATGCTTCAGGATAACTACCGTCAGGCGATTGATATCCTTCGGGAGGCCAAAGACGATTCGACCAATCAAATTCCGCCCGATGTGCTTTTAATGATAGCCGACATCCATCTAAAAAACCAAAAAGATTATCAATCGGCCGAGAAAACCTACAGGGAATTTATCAGGATGTATCCTAACGAACGTATCACTCCATCGGCATATTTGGGATTGGGCCTGACCCTATTTGAAATGGGGAAATATCAGCAGGCGCGCGAAACGGTCAAAAACATCGCCGAAAAGGCGGCAGCGCAAAAAACCGTCCCTATAGACGCCAACTATTTAATCGCTCTCTGCCTCGAAAAGGAAGGGAAATGGGAACAGGCGCTCGGCAGATTCAATTTGATTCAAGCCTCCTTTCCTGGTTCCGAAAAAGCGTTCGAAGCGGCGTTGTATATCGGCAATTATTATAAAACCAAAGGGGAACAAAAGCTGGCCGATGAGTCTTTCCGGCGCGCCGAAGAATATATTTCCAAATACGCGAATCCGGAAACATCCAATGAGGTCATGGCCTGTAAGGCGATGGGATATCTGGTTCGCTGCTATACCGAAGCGGGAAATCTTCCGAAAGCGATTGAAGTATTAACCGAGCTTCACGAAAAACATCGCGGCTTACCCGAAGGCAAATTAGCCAGCTTACGGCTTGCGGACCTATATGAAAATGCGTTACACGACAACGCCAAGGCGGCTTTCTGGCTTGACGCCTTCATTCAGGATAACCCCGATGCCGACAACATCGCCGAAGTAATCTCGCATAGAAAGGCTCTGGCGCAATGATGAGATATTTTCTGGGTCTGTTAATATCAATCATATTGGTAACGGCTTGCGCCAGAAAAGAAACCATAGACGGCTGGCCCTGTTTCAAAGGAAATCCGGCGCGCACGTGCCTGGCAACAGGTGAAGGGATAAAAGGAAAACCTCAAAACCTATGGCGGTTTTCAATGCCCTTTTCGATAATATCCTCGCCGATTGTCTTTAATAACATTCTGTACTGCGGCACCGATTCGGGTTTAATCGCCCTAGAGGCCAAAACCGGCAAGCAAATATTTTTTTTCAAAACCGGGGCGCAAGTGTTCTCGACTCCCGCCGCGGACAGTATCGCCGTATATTTCGGCTCGTGGGACCGTAATTTTTACGCGGTCAACCGACTAAACGGCGCCCAAATATGGTCGTTGACCGACAGCGGAGCCTTCGACTCATCTCCATTAATCGACGGCGATTTGATTTATCTTTGCAACTGGAGCGGGATTATATACGCGCTCGAAAAAAAATCGGGCTCTATCCGATGGGTTTATCCGACATTTGGAGTGATAATCGGTTCACCGGCAATCTATGGAGAGAATCTGTATGTGGGAAGCGGCGACCAGTTTTTATATTGTTTGAACAAATCCACCGGGAAACTGGTGTGGCGTTTCCGGGCAGCCGGAGACATACCCTCCACTCCTGCGATAGCTGAATTGGAAGGTGGATTGCGGGTGTTTTTCGGCAGCCACGATAGTACTGTTTATTGCTTGAACGCGAATGACGGGCAATTAATCTGGTATTACCGAACGCATAGCCCTAATTTTTCATCTCCCGCTGTCGCCGATGGCCGATTGTTTTTCGGAACGGTTTCCGGCAAGATGATATGCCTCGACGCGATTAACGGTATACTTCTCTGGGAGTTCGATACCAACAGCGAAGTTTATTCCAGTCCCGCCATTGCCAAAGATAAAATATATTTCGCCACGTTTGGCAGGTTATTCTTGGTTCTCAAGGCCGAAGACGGCACGCTTGAATCATCGGTGGCCCTTCCGGGCCCCTCCGATTCATCCCCCGCTATCTGTGGTCAGATGTTGTTTTTTGGAGACCGGGCGGGCTTTATCTACGCTTTCAGATAAGACCAAACGGTAACGCCCCGCTCCATCGCTTTCGATTAAAGCCCCGGGCACGGATGATAATGCGCTTTTAAGGCAATAAATATATTTTATCTGATTTATCCCATTATCGAGAAAGTTTTTATCCAGCCAACCTTCCGGATGGTGGCAATTATATAATTTTGAAAAGTAGGCAAACAACCGCGGTTGAAGTTTTATCGCCACCCCATTTATTACGACTTCGAAGCGTTGACCGATTTTTCTGGCAATAAGCGGCGGTCTAACCGGAATCGATGGTTCGCCGCTTTCACCCGATACGCCTTCTGATTGATTCTGACAATATCTCATCAATGTTTCGGCGGCTTTTCCCGGAATTATCGCAGCAACAACATCAAGGCCGGCATTGATTATATCGGAAGGGGTAACCAGACCAGCCCGGTTTAATTTTAGAATAAAATCGCGTTCCAGATAGGGCGATTTCAAACGCGCCAGATAGAGACCCGTTGCCGGCACGCCCCAATATAAGCAATCGGCGAATTTTTCAAGCTTTTCTTTTTGACCGATATCCCGCAAAAACGACGGGTAGCCTATCTCGGCGGCCGCCCTGATAATATTCGCCGCCTCTTTACCAAACTCGAGGATTCTCCCATATCCTGCATCAACAAACCGCTCAATCATAATCGTCGGGATATCGACGGCCAGCGATAACAAGCTGAGCATTTTATCTATTCGTTCAGTGTCATCATCGAAACCGATTTTTTCGGGCAATTCGGCCAACGGCCCGACAGGATATTCATCATACAATTCGCGGATTTTTGCCAGTTCGACTTGATAATCCGCCAAATAAAAGGCGCGCCTTTTACCTCCGAGCCGCCGGCGTAAACCGGCGGGAGTGTTTAATAGATAGTAAAGCCAGCTTATGCGGTTGTCCTCAAGATGATGTTTCGCAAAACCGGCCTTTATCTGCAAGGCAGTATTCAAATCGATATTATGAGACGCGGTGGCCTTGCCGAAAGGAGCGCAATATAAACGGTACCCCTTCAGCTCCAAAAAACCGCTGTCAAGCAGGATTTTCATCGCTTTTGGAACCGAATCGGGCTCGACCAAATCGAGACGACCGCGGAATGTCGATTTTAAAAAAGAATCCGCGTCATTTTGGTCTCTGACAAGTCCACAGGCGACTCCGCATAGTAATATCCGCGCCCATTGTTCCAAACCGAAAGACTCTATTTCGGTTTTGGCGATACCATAAATATAAGATTCCCATAATACCTCGCGGTTCGAATCATCGGCGGCGATAAAAATGGCTCTACCGAAATCTTCGGTGTGCCCCAACCTGCCGGCCCGCCCGGCAATCTGGTTGTAATCGCTTGACAGAAGCGGGCGCTGAACCGGCCGGCCGTCGCGGCTATCGTAATACTTGACCGCCTCCAAAAAGACATTTTTCGACGGGAAATTTACTCCCAGCGCCAAGGTCGACGTAGCCACCATAACTTTAATATCCCCATCTCGAAACCCATCCTCTAAAAGACGGCGAATTGAATGGTTTAAATCAGCGTTATGAAAACCGATACCGCCTTTCAGGCAAGCCGCAAGATTCGCTTTTTGAAGCGTATCGGGAATAATATCCAGCGATTCGAGCGTCCTCTGGGCTGGCGGAAGGTTTAAGGCGGCGGCCAATTCCAAAGCCGCGTTCACGCTCCCATTGCGTGTGGCCATGAAAATCATGGCCTGTTCGTTCTTGTTCGCAAGATATTTCACGGCCCGTATAAGATCGACCGGCACATTCCGGCCATATTCATTATCGCTTGGCTCATAATCCGATGTAAAATACTCTATTCCCTCGCGGCAATCGTTGAACCGGCGATAATGAAATTTGCCGTCGAAAAGCACGCCGCGATATAGCTCCACCGGCCGGCAGTTGCTTTCAAGAACGGGACAATCAAACCTGCGGCGAAATTCATCGCAACTGTCCAAACCGCCGATTAACCCGATTTTTTGAACCGCCTTCGACAACATTTGTATTTTAGCTATCGCTAATTCGTAAGCAAAGCCGCGGTCGACCGAGGCCGCCAATTGCAGCTCATCCAAGACGATGGCGCCAAGGTTTTCAATCGGCCTGATATCGGTGGCGGTAAGGGCGTTCAACTTTTCATAGACGGCAACAGCAAGATTATAATCCCCTTTGGCGAAAACAGAATCAAACTTCGGGTAATCTGATGATATGGCAATAACTTTCAATCCCGCCTTGCGATATTTCTTTTTCAATTCGAGATATTTTTCGGTCGCAATCGCTTTCAGCGGTTCTAAGATGATAGCTTTGCGGTTGCTGTTTATGGCTCTTATGACGGCCATTTCGCCGCAGAGCGATTTTCCCGATGATGTCGGAGCGCAAATCAACAAGCTTCCCCCATCAAGCAAACCATATTTTTGGATTGCCTCGGCCTGTACCGGCAAAAGGTATTCCAAGCCGGAATCGCGCCATAAGTCCAAAAACCGTTTTGGTATTCCGAACCTGATAAGATCGGCTATTCTCATCGTCTGCTCTTTGTGTGATTCAATCGCAAACAGCCCAGCCGCATTCGGTACAATAAAAACATCCTCCTGCCGCCACCACTATGGCGTGGCAATATGGACAATATATCCGATAACAACCGCAGCAGACAAAATACAGGTCGTCATAGACCAATTCCCCGCCGCATCGGCAGGTTTTGCCCGCGAGAACTTCTCCGAAAACCGGTCTGTTTTCCATTTAGCGCCTCTTTCGTTATCAGTTTTTTATAATTAAATATACTGCACAAATGTTCATCTGTCAAGTATTATCGATAAAAATTTTTCAATCTTGATATAAACCTTTATAAAGCTATCGTTAATATCCAATTTAAAAGTAAATCGGCCGAATCAATAACGACTGGATATCAATATTAAAATATTTACCAAATTCCCTTGACCTTGAAATATTTTTTTACTATCTATGCGGCATGAAACTAAAAAACAAAATTCGCGAGATGCGTCTTAAGAAGGGTTATTCTCAAGTTGAATTGGCGGACATGATTGGGGTTAGCCGTCAGACGATTATCTCAATAGAAAAGGGAATCTGCATTCCCTCAACGCTATTAGCGTTAAAATTATCGAAAACTTTTGGGAAGACGGTAAACGAACTGTTTACGATATCTTCCAAAAATTAGTTGAACCCTTAAACTGGAGGCAGTTTGAAAAAGACAGTCGTTACTCTGTCTGCTTTATTACTATTGGTATCGTCGGCCGCCGGCAATGAAAAATGCGCCGGCCAAAACGGAAAGGCCGGATGTAGCAGGATTTGCGGGGTGGCAAAAGACGCCGCCGGTTGCGCGGAAATAAAAACCGATACCAAAACCGCGTCTGGAGATGCAAAACATACGCCAACCGTCGAACATTCTGCTCCCACTAAAGCGGCCGAAACACCACCAGCCCCCGAAACAGGCAAACCGGCAGTTACTGCCGACGAAGTTCAAACAACGGGACATGAGCGGGGTGAAAAAGTAAAATGCGTTGAGCTCGATCAATTCCATGCGGCCATGCACCCGATGGCGTTGGCGATGGGGTTCGAAGGCGACGCTAAGCCCGACATGAAAAAGTTCCGCGCCCTCTACCCCAAAATGAAAGAAAAAACCGACGCATTGGCCAAGATGTCGATTAACGACAAAGGGATTGAAGACACCCTAAAATTCGTCGAGAAGCGCGCCGAATTGGTTAAACTTGTCGACGAGTTGGGAGTCGCCTGTAAGAGCTCTGATGATTCCAAAATCGGTCCGGCCTTCGAAAAGGTTCATGAGGCGTATATAAATCTCGCCATGATGGTCCGATAAAAGTATATATATCGTGAATTCTCTCAAGCGGGTTCGGGTCGAGCCCGCTTTTTGTTTTTCAAATATGTTGTTTTTGGTCCGGCGGGCCGCACAACCTACCGACATTTACCCACGATACCGAAGCTAATTCAAGGCTTGACCATATTCATTTTTAGATTATATTAACTCTGAAGAAAGGTATTCGCGTTAATTAGAATAAAAGATATTTTGATTAAAAGCCAAGAGGGATAAAAAATGAAGGAAAAATTGATATTCTTGTTCTGTATGGGGGCGCTTTTTACCGCCGGATCCGCCTTCTCCGAAATCGGCGTTTATTTCGGCGGCACCTTCACCGGAACTGTCTGGCACGATACAATTTATGCCCCGCTGAATTCAAATGTCGATGTGCCGGTATATTTCGATTTTTCTTCTGAACCAACGGCGTATGTAGCCGACGTGCATCTGCCGCTCGGGGTAAACGACACGTACATAGATTCCATACCGCTATCGCTTTGCAGTTTCGATTTTTATCCGTTCAACGCCTGGGATGACGCTTCGTTTTTAAATCGTTTTGAATCGTCGCCACCAAATCAACCCGGTTACCACAGCCGCTCGTTTTTGGGCTTTTCCGACTTGGGCGGTCAATCGAATCCTTGGCTGCATTACACATCGATAACACAAGGCCTGAATTTTAAAATTCATATCCGTAACAATCCAAATTGGATTGGCACAACAGTGAGCGCCTTACGCGATGGTGTCAGTTCTACTCTGTCGGGACCGGCATTAGGCGATACAATCGGCGGTCCGGGGTATGTCTGCGCGACATACTATGCTTATCTGCATTTCACCGCGGGCTCTTCGGTGGATAATAATAATCCGGCCCCCCCGAGAGCATTCAGCGTGGCGCAGAATTATCCGAATCCTTTCAATGCCAAAACGACTATCAGCTTTATTTTACCGGTGGCGGCTAATGTAACGGTTACGATTTATGATATTGGGGGGAAGTTAATCCAGACGATTGACGGCGGCTATATGGAGGCCGGTAAGCAATCGGTCGTTTGGGACGCCAGCAAAATAGTAAGCGGCGTTTATTATTATAAGGTGACCGCGGGCGATTTTTCTCAAACCATGAAAGCGACCTTGCAAAAATAAAACGCATTTGTTTTGTAGCCCGATTTTTTGTCTGTGCGCCAAGCAGCGACATGTCGGGTATTTTATAAGCGAAGCTTATCGAGCGTTATCCCGATGATAAATCGATTTACCGGTATTTCTTCGTAATCCGGAAGTTAAAGCATCCGTGCAAAACATGAATTGATTTTATCGATTTCCGTTATATTGCATTTGACATTTTTCCGATTTTGACATAAAAATCGGCATGCTTAAATATCTTAAAAAAGCTGGGCGCGGCAGCGGCCATTTCTTCGCCAAACTCTGGCACTGGTTCTTTCCTTCCGCCGATGAAATCCGTTGGGCGCTGGAACAGAGTATCCCGCCCGACGAACAAATCGAATGGTTCGTGCGGGAGGCTAAAACGCCCACACATTTCCGGGTTGCTATCGCCGCCACCAATCGCCATCTGGTAATACTAAGCCACTTCCTTATCTGGCGCTACTACGATTTCCATCCATGGAATAAGCTCAAAGACGTCCGTTTCACTGAAAGTCCATATCATTCTAAAATTGTTTTGACCAGGACCGACACCCAAAAAAGGGTGATTATCAAGCATATCGAAACTGAACGCGGTCGCCTTCTGGCCGGACACGCCCGGAAAATGATAGCGATACACGAGGCCGATAAAATAGCGCTCGGCAAACAA
>JAAYTW010000332.1 GCA_012517955.1 Candidatus Zixiibacteriota bacterium
TGTTGTTAAATTGCGCTATTGTCGATGAGCTTCATGTCTCGCGCAAGCAGTATCTGGATGGCTCTATTCCGACAGGATTTCAACGCACCGCCATTGTTGGTGTGGACGGTTGGGTGCCATATAAAGGCCGTAAAATAACAATTACCCATCTATGTTTAGAGGAAGATGCCTGCCGGGAAATATCAGACAAAGGCCACGATATCGTGTTCCGTACCGACAGGCTGTCTATGCCGCTTCTGGAGGTTATAACCGGCCCCGATATGCAAACACCCCGCGAGGCCATGGAAGTTAACGAGCTTCTGGGAAGGATTTTAAAAGCATCCGGATTAGTCAGGCGTGGGATTGGGTCTGTTCGGCAGGATGTTAATGTGTCAATTAACGGCGGTCAGCGTGCCGAGATAAAAGGCGTGCCGCAAACCTGGATGGTCGAAAAGCTCACAAGTATAGAGGCTGAACGCCAGGCGGCCCTGTTGCAGATAAAAGAAGCATTGCGTTTACGTGGTATAAATGAAAAAACAATTCATGGCGAGAAAATCGACCTGGCTCCTATTTTGAAAGATACGAAAATTCCGATAATCCAAAAAGCTTTTAATAATGGGTGGTCGGTAAAAGGAATAAAAATCGACGGTTTCGCTGGGGTATTAAGCTGGCCGATGCAACCTGGGAAGACTTTTACCGATGAGCTCTCCGGAAGAATCCAGGTAATTGCTTGTTTGGATGATAAGCCGAATCTCGCGGTCAGTGACATACCGCACATGGCCGGATTTACCCCCGAAGATTGGCAAATAATCCGCAAGGCTTGCGATTGCAAATATACTGATGCTATGGTGGTTGTTTGGGGCGCCGCCGCCGACGTTCAAACGGCCTTATCCGAAATAAAGATTCGCGCTATCGAAGCCACTAAGGGCGTTCCGAATGAAACCCGTCAGGCGCATGCGGACGGCACTACCGGTTTTGAACGAATTCTGCCCGGAGCGGACAGAATGTATCCCGATACGGACAGTCCGCCGGTGGAAATCACCGGAGAATGGATTTCCCGACTGCGCGCCGAACTTCCAGAGCCGGCATATAAGATTGAAGAACGACTTGTAAAAGCAGGTGTACCCGAATCGATAGTGATAAAAGTTGTTGTATCGCCATATTTGGAGGTGTTTGAAAAAATCTATAATAAACTTAAACTATCGCCGGAGTTAATCTGGAGTGTATTGCGAAACCTCAACATTAAAGACCGGGAAAATCTGAAAATCTATAATGGCGAGTTGGTCAAAGCGTTTGAGGCCTATAAATCGGGCGATATATCCAAAGATGCGCTGTACGCCATTTTTAAACAAATCGGCGCCGGTTGCGACAAAACAATTCGGCAACTTATCGCAGATTATAAAACAATCGATATAAAAAACCCCGAAGTACAAGATTCTATCCAGATGCTTTTAAAAGAGACATCTAACGGCGTTTTTCATGATGAAACGAAACGGATTCATTTTATATGCGGCCGCATGAAAGATAAATACGCCAACCGACTTGATGGGGCGTCGCTATATCGGGAAATCGCCCTGAAAGCTTCCAAATAAAAGCAGAATATGACAATGGCAAAATCAGAAAACAATGTAAATGATTCAACCTCTTTCAAGGGGTATAAGGGACTTGCTCTTGCCAGACTAAAAGAGCTCGGCGTCAGAGTATGGTCCGATGTGGAAATAATCACGGATAAGGGATCTTTTAAAGGAGTAATTCTACCGCGTTCAGAAACCGCCAATGATCGGCATATTGTCTTAAAGATGCATAACGGTTACAATATCGGCGTGCTGGCGACCTCTATTAAAGAGGCCAAAGAGATCGGTTATAAAGAAGCGCACTATAAAATACCCGAAAAGGATTTTCCCAACGATCCCGAAAAGCCAAATGTTACGCTCCTCGGCACCGGGGGAACGATTGCATCGAGGCTTGATTATCGCACCGGAGCTGTAATTCCGGCTTTCAGCCCTGGTGAATTATATGGCGCGGTACCGGAATTGGCGGATATCTGCAATCTCAAAACCGAAAAGCTGTTTGGAATCTTTAGCGAAAACATGGGGCCGGAACAATGGATTTGTTTGGGCGAGGCAATCGGCCGCGAAGTCAAAAACGGCGTCAACGGTATAGTAATCGGGCATGGAACAGATACTATGCATCACACCGCCGCAATCCTGTCTTTTATGGTACAAAATTCCCCTGTACCTATAGTTATGGTTGGATCACAGCGTTCGTCGGACAGGCCTTCATCAGATGCCGCTTTCAATCTTCGCTGCGCCGTCTGGACCGCGGCTCACGCCGATATTGCCGAGGTGATGGTTTGCATGTTTGGCCCGACATCCGATAAATATAACCTTCTTCACCGCGGCACCCGAGTCCGAAAAATGCACTCATCCTATCGCTCGACATTCCGAACTATAGGCGACGTCCCGCTGGCGATGGTTGAACCGGGCAAAATGACTCCCATAAAAACCGATTACAAGCACAGACGTAACGACCGCGAGATTAAAATCGACACATCGTTTGACGACCGGGTTAGTATCGTTTACTATTATCCCAACATGAAACCGGATATTATTGATAGTCTTGTTGATAACGGTTATAAAGGAATTGTTATCGCCGGCACGGGTCTTGGACACGTCAATAAGCCTCTCTATGAGCCGTTGAGAAACGCGGTTAAAAAAGGAGTCGCCGTTTACATGACGGTCCAAACGCTCTGGGGTTATGTACAGATGTTCGTTTACGATACCGGCAGCGATCTAATGCATCTGGGAGTAGTCCCTGCCGGAAACATGCTTCCCGAAGTTGCTTATGTAAAATTGGGCTGGGCTCTGGGGCACAGCCACGATCCTGAAAA
>JAAYTW010000333.1 GCA_012517955.1 Candidatus Zixiibacteriota bacterium
CCACTTCATCTTTGAAAAGCAGACCGAGAACCGCCGCGGGAACCGTCGCAATAATAATAATAAATGCGTATTTAACGAGGGTTTTCTTTTCGGGACAATAAGGGGGGAATAGACCCGATATCAATTGTCGAATTTTTTTCCGGAAATATATCAGTATCGCCAGCAGTGTCCCCAGGTGCAGCATCACTTCAAAAGTGATGGCGGTCGTGGCCTTGGCCCCCATTATTTTTTCGGCAAAAACAAGATGAGCGGAGCTCGATACGGGGAGAAATTCAGTGAGTCCCTGAACGAGCCCCAAAATAATCGCCGTATAGTTATCCATTAACTAAAACCCGAAACTCATTCCCATCAGGAAACCGGCCGGACGATGAAACTGAAATTCAGCCGATACGGACGCGTTACTGGACAGTTCGAGAGCGGCGCCGGCATTAAATCCGAGATTAAATTCGCTTTTGGTTTTGGGGCCGGCATCATACCATTTCATACGGAATATCAATTTTCCGTATGGCGTCAGGTGTTTGCCGCTGTTGAGTTTAACAGGATAAGAACCGACAACGTATGGCCCTATGGTAAAGAAATTGCCTGGGATGAACACCATCGATTCAAACTGGCCGCCCACCGACAAATCGAGCGGGTCTTTAATCCGCAACTCCATCACCTGGTATTTCAAATCGGCGCCGATAATCATACCGCTTTCGCTCGTGCCGTCGATATCGACAAAACCCAATTTCGCCGCGGCATCGGTATATCCTCCTATTCCGTAACGATACTCTCCGAACAACCCTAAAGCGCCGTCGTATATGCCGATATCGGCCAGTCCCCTGGCTGTACCTTTAGCAACTGTAACCGCCGGACTAAGCTGGCCGGTGTATTGGGCAAATGAAAGAGTAGCCATAAAAGATACAAACGTTAAAACCAACAGAATTGTTTTCATCTTTTTGCTCCTTGATTATCATTAATTATTAATATTCCGTCAACACCCATAACATCTCGGCTTATTTTATTTCTTTTGCCACCATGTTATTATATCGGAAGCAAGTAAAATCCGCCAGCAGAATCAATTTGGCTTTCTTGCATTATATTTACAAATCAACCTCCGGCTCTTATGAAACTCAGCAAGTGGCGGACATCTTCGCCCTCGCGACGATAGGAGTAGAATAAATCCGATTCACAAAATGTGCAAGCGTTCAACGAGTGTATTTGCCTGAAACCCTGTTTCTTCATTTCGTCAATTACCATTGTTTCTAAATCGATATAATATTTTCTATCGTTAAAAATCCTGTATTCGCTATCGAAAATCAGGGCAACTTCAGGCGATACTTCAAAACAGCATCTGCCGATTCCCGGTCCAATAACCGCTTTTGCGTCGGCGCAATTAAATTGGGAAATGGTTCTTTTTATATTTGCCACAATACCACCGATAATACCGCGCCATCCAAGGTGCAACACGGCGGCCGTACGGCCGTCATATATGAACAGCGGGATACAGTCGGCCGTTCTGATAACAAGCAAGTGATTAGGGGATTGACTATATATCCCATCAGCAGGGATATCGAGGTTTTCTGTAGAGGCAACAATCCGATTTGTATGTTTTTGAATCGGCCGGTAAATCTTGATTGTTGACGATTGAGAATTGCTTATGTCCACGATCTTTTTCTGCAAATCATTTTCCAATAGATGGTCATTTCGGATTATTATTCCCGCGGGCGTTCCCAGGATATCGGTCAAATCAATCCATCTGATATTATCTTTAAATGTTTTTATTAATAATCGATCAATCATCGGAACTTAAACCTCTGGAACGTTCAACAGTAAGCACGCCCTGAATTTTCTTGATTTTATCGTAAACTCTTTTTAACTGAGCCGCGTTAACGATTTCAAGAATGAAATACCCGATAGCGGTTGAACCGACGGAGGGCTTGCGTTCACTTTTTATTTCCGCGGCCCGCACGTTTACATCCAGGGCCGAAATAGCATCGGTGATATCTTTTAATATGTTTTTGCGGTCATGCACCAGCACTTCGAGTCGTATCAAGAAAGATTCCCCCAGCCTGACATCCCATTCAAGATCGATTTTTCGGTCGGGTTCGTTAATTGAAGCGATAACCGGGCAATCCTGGCGATGAACCGTAACGCCTCTTCCCCGAGTTATAAAACCTGTTATGTTTTCGCCCGGGAGCGGCTGACAACAGGCAGCGAATCGAAACATCAGATTATCGGCGCCTTTTACTTTTATTCCACGCGGATGCCGCCGGGTTGGAAGCGCAAGCTTACCCATCAACGATTCATCTTGAGGCGAACTGACCGGTTCAATCCGGGATAATATCGAGGCAACCGATACTACTCCCGCGCTCAATTTCGCGAGAAGCTGGTCGGTTTCGGCAAATCCCATAGCTTGAGCGACATCCAGAAGCTGGCTTTCGTTCGGCATTTTCAAACGTCTGTGGCGCAATTCCCGTTCAAGTATCTCGCGCCCCAGCGTAACCGCTTGAGCATATCCCTGCTGTATAATCCAATGCTTTATTTTCGATTTCGCGGCGCCTGTTTTAACGATTTTCAACCAGTCTATTGATGGGTGTTGGTGCGGCGATGTTTGAATCTCTACTAATTGTCCCGATTCGAGAGGAGTATTCAAGGGCACGAATTTATTATTGATTTTGGCTCCGGTACAATGAAACCCCACATCGGAATGAATGGCGAACGCGAAATCAAGGGCGGTCGCGCCTTTAGGAAGGTGTTTCAACTCCCCTTTCGGGGTATAAACAAAAATATCATCTTGAAATAAATCGACCTTGAGAAACTCGAGAAAATCTTCGGAGCTCGTCAGTTCTTTTTGCCATTCCAGCACCTCCCTAACCCAAGCCATGCGTTTATCAGACTCGTCATACTTGCGTTTCCCTTCTTTATAAAGCCAGTGGGCGGCAATACCATATTCGGCTCGGTAATGCATCTTCTTGGTGCGTATTTGGATTTCCACCATTCGATTGCGAGGACCGATAACGGTCGTATGAAGCGATTGGTACATGTTCGACTTTACATTGGCGATATAATCATGAAACCGTTCCATTACCGGTTTCCAGGTGCTATGGACTACTCCCAACGCGTGATAACAATCTCTTTCATTTTCCACAACGGCACGAATCGCGAACAAGTCGTAAATTTGTTCAAAAGACACCTGGCGTTTTTGCATCTTGCGCCAGATCGAATCAAGATGTTTTGCCCGCCCTGTGATTTCGGCAACGATGCCTTCTTTTTCCAATGCCTGCTTGAGGGGTTCAGTAACTTCTTTAATATAAGCTTCTCGTTCTTCGGAGCTTTCTTTCAATTTCTTTTCGATATATGCGTATTTTTTCGGTTCCAGCGTGGCAAAAGCCAGGTCTTCAAGTTCACATTTAATTTTCGCCATTCCAAGACGATGTGCCAGCGGCGCATATATTTCTCTGGTCTCGGTAGCGATAGCGGTTTTTTTTTCGGGGTCTAAAGGCGCCAGCGTTCTCATGTTATGAAGTCGATCGGCGAGCTTTATGATTATTACGCGGATATCTTCGGACATCGACAACAGCATTTTGCGGAAATATTCCACCTGTTTGTCAGTGGTCGACTTATAGCTCAATCCGGAAAGTTTAGTTAATCCGTTGACCATGTGAGCGATTTCATCGCCGAATTCTTTCCGGATTTCATCAATCGTAACATTAGTATCCTCTACAACATCATGGAGAAGCCCGGCGGCAATAGTTGTGGAATCCATATGCTGTTCAGCTAATATAAAGGCGACTTCAAGGCAGTGTTCAATAAAAGGATCACCGGTTTCGCGCAATTGCCCGGCATGAGCTTTATCCGAAAATTCGTATGCCGCGCGAATAAGGGGAATATTGATATTCGCGTTAAAAGATTCAATAAAGATAATGAACTGCGCCAGATTCATTTTCTCACTCATTTAATAGACCTCGCGCTTTGTCAATAACCAAATCGTATTCTATGGCGGCCATGCAATCACAACTTCCATCCTTTTTGATACGACACCTATGTCCGGTTTGTTCGGAAGCGGTTATCGTTACGGCATTCCGGCTTCGTGGCCCCCAGCGGCCCGGTCCAATATGGGGCCGATATGGGAACAGTCCAATCAACGGGCGGCCAAGAGCGCTGGCCAGGTGTAACGGGCCGGTGCCTCCCGAAATTAATAGGCTGGCGCCGGCAATAAAATGAATCAGGTCGTCTATATCTGTCTGGCCGATAAGATTTATCGCGCTTTTGGGTAAATTTAACGCGGAAGGCAATTGTCCAGTAACTATTATCGGGATATCGGCGCTGAGTTCATCGATTAATCGTATGTAGTTGTCTAAAGGCCAGTTTGCGGCGGAGCCCTTCGAGCCAAGATGAACTATGGCATACTTTGAAGGTATATTGAACGATTGTCGATTAGGCCAGGGACGACCTTCAACAGTTAGCATGGGACTTAGCAAGCCAGGTGGAACTTTGAGCCCCAAGGGTTCTAAAAGCCTTAGGTTGAGGTCGACCTCGTGCATCCCGGATTTTTTGCGTATAAGATTTAATCGTTCGTTGAATAAAAATGAATAGGCTCTTCGCGCGGTGCCTATGCGAACAGGAATTCCCGCTAAATATACTGCGAACGCGCTTCGCCAATCAGGTTTTAGGAAAATTGCGCCATCATATTTCCTGGAATCAAGGAGCTGGACGAGATCTATGACCGGTTTCGGGTACCCCAAGTCATCGGTGTAGTGAAGGAATCCATCTATATGATTGGAGTATTTCAAAACCGGGGCGGCATAGACGGAAACCAGGTATTCCAATCGGATGTCTGGGTGAACGGCTTTTATAGCGGCCGGCACGGCTAATGATAGCGTTAAATCGCCAATACGATCAGGCCGGATAATTAAAATGGATTTGAAGTTTTTCAGTTTAAACATTTCAATATATCTAATATTAGAGGTTGGTCAGATTAAATCTCGACAAATAATGTATCCAAAATCAACAATTATTATATCATCGATAAACCAAATAACAACCAGCACAACATTGCAATAATCGGGTCTTTTGTAACATTGGAGAAAAATCCGATAATAAATATGCTTAAGAGTACAAACAGGATACCTAATTGATAGGATTTCTGTTCCTGGTCGCGAGATTTCCTAAATAAAGCAAAAGAAAATCTTAGCTGCGAAAAAAGCACACCAAGAATCGCTAAAAGCAACAACGGCCCGCCATCGAGCAATGGACCGAAATATAGACTATGCCAATCATCGATAGTCTTCGCATGAAGACTCGGGTCATTTCCAACATCAACCAGCTTTTTGAAACTATTGATTCCATTCCCGAAGAAGTCTAATTTTTGCGCCTGTTGAACCGCTTTTTCGAATAGGACGTCCCTGTCGGAGAACGCGTAGTAATTATTAAAATCAAACCTGTTTTGAATCTTATGATATATACTCGGACTTATCAGGATAATTATCGCGATAAGCAGTATAATCGGTATCATAATCTTCCGTTGCTTCAATAATCCTATCGATAAAATGGTGGCCGTCGCAGCCAAGTATGCCGATCTAACATAGGTTAGAATTATACCCATGATGACCGGCAAACTAACCAGACACCAAAAAAGAAATTCCTTAATCGTCCGAGAATAGACAACCATTGAAATAATGATACAAAAAACTAACGAAAGGTATATTCCCAAAGTATAGGGTCCAGATACCAGAGATGATATCCGTGGTTCGATTCCCAGCAGATATTTGATGATACCTATGCCAGCCGCCAGAATCGCTCCGCTGATAATCATCCAAAGAACGCGGCGGCGGCGCTCGGCGGTTACCACAATCGCCGGTAACGTGAAATAGATTAAAGGAAAGGTCAGTTGGCCGATTACGCGACCAAAAGCGCCATAATATCCCATCACGATAATCACAATAATCTTAAAGCCGATTAAGGCACAAATTGGCTTAAATAATGGAAACTGCAGCCAGGTTTTTCTTCGGTAAGCAAGCGTCTGCGCCATCCAGATAAGAACTATAGCGCCCGCCAGAATAGCCGCCAGCGCGTTAGATAACATCAGTACGAACGCAAAAACCAGTACCAGATAATAAGCGATATTATTCAGATAAGGGTTAATTCTTTCCACCAACAATCTCCTCGAAAAACTTCTTGGTATTAGCGCCTAATCGCTCAATTGTGTAATAATTAGATACAGCTGTCAAGCCTTTAAGCCGCAAATCGGCTCTCCAAGAGGGATTTTCAATCAATCCTTCAAGCGCTCCGGCCAGCGCCGTGGGGCTGCCGGGAGGAATCAACACACCAATATCGGTTAGAATGTCATTAGTCTGATTGATATTTGTCCCGACGATAGGCACTCCCATTGCCATGAATTCAACTACCGACCATGATATCGGCTCATAACCAATCGTGGCAATTACGCCTATATCGCACAGCGAATATATTTTTCTAATATCCTCGACCTTGCTAATAAAAATAAATCTGTCACAAATGCGTAATTTGTCCGTTAAGATTTTTAGGTGTTCGAGTTTTATTGCGCCCTCAATGCCGGCAATCAAGAATCTAACGCGCGGGTATCTGATAGAAATCAACTTAGCGGCTTCAATAAAAAGCCGGTGTCCCTTAATCGGCCCAAGTCCACCCACCATTCCAATTACTATATTATCGCCGTTAAGTTTATATTTATCGCGAATTCTGTTGCTCGGCGGAAAAGGCTTAAAATAGTCCGGGTCGATAGCTGGATAACAGATATCAAGTTTGGGAGGTTTCAATTTTGTCGAGACATAAACGGCCGCTTTTCTGGTGGGCACGACAATCCCTGACGTCAATCGTCTGGTAACGAATTTCGCCGGAATTGAAATCCCTTGCCTCGGCCGGTTATCCCAGCGAAATCGCACCAGCGGAATTTTAAGCCTGGATTTGGCAATTCCAAAAGCCGCCACAAAATGGGATTCACCTTGATGCACTACTACTATATCCGGAGATAATCGAGAAACCAGTTTGGAGAATCTGAATATATTCAGGGGAAATTCGGCAATACTACTGATATTTGCTATCCATTCATAATCTTTTTTTGTAAGGGGCATATGTTCCGATGAGTATTCTCCGCGGCTGTCGAGGATAATTACCTCTTCGCCTAAGCTTGTCAACGCCCGATTTTGCTGGACGATAAATACTCTGATAGAGTCGCAACAACGCCCATCAATAATTTGAAGGATTTTCATATCTTAAGATTATTCAATTACCGAGATTCGTTGAATTGGATATCATGTAGCTTCTTATAAAGACCATTTTGATTCAACAGGTCCGCATGAGTGCCGCGTTCCACGATACGACCGTTGTTGACAACCAGTATCTGGCCCGCGCCTCTGATTGTTGATAGACGATGAGCGATTACTATCACGGTTCGGCCCGACAATAAATTATCAATCGCTTTTTGAATAAGAATTTCCGATTCAGTGTCTAATGCGGATGTGGCCTCATCAAAAATCAAAATCGGGGGGTCCTTAAACAATGCCCGGGCTATGGCCAATCGTTGTTTTTGACCTCCAGATAACTTTACCCCTCGATCTCCGATAATCGTATCATAGCCATGGGGCATTTTCATAATAAATTCATCAGCAAAGGCGGTGCGGGCAACCTCAATAATCTTATCCATATCGGCATCCGCCTGACCATAAGCGATATTGTTGGCGATAGTATCGTTAAACAGGATTGTTTCCTGGGTGACAATTCCCATAATTGAACGAAGAGAATTAAGGGTCAAATCGCGGATATCAATGCCGTCGATAGTTATACGCCCGGAGGTTGGATCATAGAAACGGGGTAAAAGGTCAACTATGGTAGATTTACCTCCGCCTGATGGCCCAACTAAAGCCAGTATTTGGCCCTTGCAAAGTTCAAAATCGATATCTTGAAGTCTAAACTCGTGTTTGCCGTAGTCGAAACAAACCTTTTCGTATTTAATTGATTTATTTACAGTCGATATGACAATCGCGTTCGGTTTATCGATAATTGTGGGCGGCGAGTCGATTATTTCAAACAATCGCCCAGCGGCCGCAAGTCCCTGCTGAATTTCCATGTTCGCCTGACTTAGCTTTTTAATCGGATCCATCATCGAAAAAGCCGCCAGTATAAACAATAGAAATGTGCTTGTCGTTAATGAACCGCCGCTTATTATTTGGCGTCCGCCATACCAGAGAATCAGCGCTCCGGCCAGCACCCCAAGCAATTCAGTCAATGGAGCTCCAAAGGCCGAAATACGAGTAAGTTTAACCATCGTTCTATAATAGTCATGGGCGAATTTTCTGAATCGAGAAATTTCGAAATTTTCCATACAAAAAGCTTTGACGACCCGAATACCGGATACGGTCTCTTGAAGAACGGTCGTAACGGATGCCATTTTTTCCTGGGTACGGATAGAATTGACGCGCAGTTTTCGGCCGAGAAGCGTAATTAAAAACAGCGACGGCGGGAATACTATAAGCGCCGCTAAAGCCATCCGCCAGGACGCCCACAAAGCCAGCGCCAAATAAAATATAAAAAGGAAAAGGTTTTTTATTAAATCCGCTAATCCATAACCGACCGCGCCGCGGACAAGAGTAACGTCGTTGGTCACCCGTGAAATCAATTCGCCCGCTTTTCGCCCATGAAAAAACGATAAAGGCAATTGATGATATTTTCGATAAATTTCGTCGCGGAAATCGCGGATTACCCCTTGTTCAACTTTGACCGTGAAGTAACTCTGGCCATATAAAAACAGGTTTTTTACAAAGAACACGATGATTATTAAAACACATACATGGGCAAGCTGTTGATACTTGGTGTCGCCTCCAATCACGCGCATCACCGCGCGCTTATCAAATCGCGAAAGGTCTTTAATGGAAAATTCATAATGATGGTCAACGATTGTGGTATCGGCTGACGATTGCTCGAAAATCAATTGGGTAATGGGCACGATGGTCGTAAGCGATAAACTGCTGGTTACCGCCAGCAATGCCATGCAGATTACAGCCGGCACAAATGACGATAAATGAGGCTTAAGATATCTCAATAACCTTATATATAACTTCATTATTTATCAGCCTGTTTTTCATGTTGGGTTATTCTCATATCGGATTGCTTAAGATATACTTATAGGCTTCAGGAGTGTCAATATCAATCCATCTATCGGTCGGACTCATGAAAACGGCGTTCATGTCGTTATTTTTTATTAAATTTTTTATGGCGGCGCTAATCGATTCTTCATCGTTAAGCAGGGCATTTTTCATTCCGGAGAAATAACGATTGGTGAGCTTGAACACCCCACAATCTATTGCGTTATAGGATGTCAGCCTTTTTCCGATATCCGTAATCCGAGAGCCCTCACATTTCACTTTTGTCGCGTCATCGATATCGAAAATCGCATCGATACCAGGATCAACCAAAAGATAGTTACTTTCAGGTTCGGTATCCGCAATACGCCTTAAGGCAGTCGGTGAGACTATATGATCCGACATGCTCAAAATAAAGGATTTACCTTTCAACAACCTCTCCGCCGCCAGAACTGAAATTCCATTTCCCCTTTCCCATTCGGGGTTCGTCACGAATTCAATATTATTAGTTCCACTAATATGCATGGCCGTATAATTTTCCACACACCGGGCCTGATAGCCGACCACTATAATAAAATTATTAATTCCAATCGCATTAAAATTAGCGATTATGTTGGAAAGAATCGTACCGTTGTTATAAGGGAGCAATGTTTTGGGGATTTTTTCGGTTTTTTCCCAAAGACGACTTCCTAAGCCGGCAGCGATAATGACAACTTTCATATTATTTTTGTTATTGTGGTATATTTTCGTGTCCGCCTTCGTAATATAGTTTTTCGATTTTGTCAATTAAACGTTGCGAGGCTTTACCATCAAGCCCAAAGAAAAATTCGTCCCGGTATTTATCGGCGGCGGCTTTCATCTCGGGAGTAGGGTTAAGCGCCCGTTCGATGGCCGCGCTTATCTCTTTACCCGATTTGATATGAACAAAAGCTCCTTTTAAAAATTCGCGGTTATCGATTTCCAACAAGGGTTCGCCGTCGGAATGAAGCAGGCGGTCGCAGGGTAAATCATATACGATACCGGTTTTCCCGAGCGCCAGAAAGTCAAAAACAGTGCTGGAAGCCTCGCTGATAATCGTATCGCTGATAGCATAATAGGGGGCGATATTATATTCATCGAACGGTAATAAAACGCTATGGGGATATTTGCCAACTCGTTTTTCATAAATTTTATGTTGACGGTGAGGCGCATATTTACCCATCCAGCTGTAAGGATGAAGTTTTACGATTAAATTGTAATCTTTTGTTTGTTCGAAGATATAGTCTTTAACTTCATATAAACAGGTCGGTTTGTAAGTCGGCGCGAACAAAACAGTCTGTCTGGTGGGATTAAGCCCCCATCTTTCCAGAAGCGCTCGCTTATCATTATATCTTCCCTGAATCACATAGTCCAATTTGGGCA
>JAAYTW010000334.1 GCA_012517955.1 Candidatus Zixiibacteriota bacterium
TAGGATAGGTTCCCTATCGGCGCAAAATACGGCGGTTTTAACGGTTGTGAGCCCGGGCTATCATATTTCAAGCATCAAATATCATACCGGCGATTGTACCGTTTTCTTGATATTGTCTGATGCTATTGGTCGATTATGAAGGTCAACATATGTCGGGATTAGTACTTGCCCGCACTTTTATCCTTCATCCTCGTACGGCTGGATAAAACCGTTGTGCAGCCCCGATTCATTGAACCAGTCGAGGGCCGTCTCGTATTCGAGTTTTGTAAGCCGACGTTTCAACAGCGGGATATCACAAGCCCGATAAGCGGGGAAATACTGACTCATTACCGCCATGTATGTATCAGCCGATATCTGGTCGGCCACAAAATTGAATATTCCTTTCGAACCGGCTACATTATCCGGCAGTACCAGATGCCTTATCAATAATCCCCGTACAGCTATGTCGTTTTCCATTTGTAAGACGCCCACTTGCTTGTGCATTTCGCGAACGGCCGCTCGATTCGTTTCTACGTAATCGGGTACGCCTGAAAAGCGGGCGGCGTTCTCATTTGAATCATACCGCATATCCGGCATATAGATATCAATCACCCCCTCCAAAAGTCTCAAAGTCTCCACCTTATCATATCCCGATGAATTATACACCAGCGGGATTTTCAGTCCCTTTTTATAAGCTATAAGCAGGGACGCCATCAGTTGCGGCGTATAATGGGTGGGAGTAACAAAATTGATGTTATGCGCCCCGCGGTTTTGAAGCGCCAACATAATATCGGCCAATTCATCGAATGTTACAAATTCGCCGGCACGATACTGGCTGATTGGATAATTCTGGCAGAATACGCACGATAAATTACAACCGGATAAGAATATGGTTCCCGAACCGCGCGAACCGGATATCGGCGGCTCCTCGCCGTAATGCAAATTCGCCGCGGCGACCTTTATTTGCGCCGGCATACCACATATCCCGAGTCCATTCCTGGTGCGGTCGACGCCGCAGAGACGCGGGCAAGCGACGCAGCTTTCCAGCATCTCAAGCGCGATTGCCGCGTTTTTCTCGAGTAAAGTGATTTTTGATTCTATCGCGAATAATTCGGTATTCATGACAATCGAAATTCGCCGTCAATCGATTCAGATTTCCGCTGGTTCGTTGCCGTATAATCTGATTTTTGCTTCGAGGCGAATCGGACATTCACGCGCGATTTCTATACCCCTAAGACAATAAAATCGGCGATATTGATTCGGTTGAGGCCGGATAATAACCACGTCCATTAAAGCCCCGTAGGGACACCCCTTACATAATGCACAATTATCTTTAACGATTACCCCTGTCGTTCTACCGACCAACGCCCTTGAGTAATCTATAAGAGGCAAATTATCTCCGTTCGTATACTCGATTCGGGTCGGATTAATCATCACGACCCGTCCGCGGTCAGTTTTTAAGACGGCCTGGCATTCAATATAATCCCTCTCGGCGGGGCTATATTTGCGAATGAACCTTTGACCAACTTGAAGATAAAGTCGGTCGGCAAATAGGTCGTAGCCGATATGCGCTTTTTCGAATCTAATTAAAAAGCCGTTCAGCCGGGTTTCCGATTTTTCGTAATCGACTATTTTCAATAAAGATGGAAACACGCCGGATATTTCGCCTGAAAACGGCACCCTTTTGTCGATTACGGTCGAAAGCCAATAGCGGTAATCCTCAAGCTGGGCCAGATAAGCGGACATTTCCGTATCGCTGATTTGCGGTTCTGGTTTATAGCACACTTTTTCTTCATAGTAATGCTTGCAATCGCCACAATTGCGACCGACATGTTTAAAACCGCGCGGGCAATTAAAATCCTTGCCATAGATTTTGCATTTCCATATAAAATGAACGCAACCCTCTTGGAGACAACGCTTTTGTTCAAGAACATGATATGGCGACACCATAAAATTGAACCGTTTATGGGTTGGGTGGCGGCAAATAAACAGGTTGGGCTGTTTGAACCGGTTTTGAATAATCATTTGCATATTATATTATAATTGTTTACCTTCGCCAAACAAAACGGATTGTTTGTGGAGTTGATGAGTATAAATCTTTACATAAATGAACCCACAGAAAAAAAGCAATCTTGTGTTTTGTTAATAGGTTATTGCTTGCAAACCGAAAAATCGTCATTGTCTTCACGAAGGCGGTATGTTTTTTGCGGTATTTTATCGGGGAAAAATATATGAAAAAAATAACAACTTCGATTATCTGTCTGATAATAATAACCGGCGGTATTTCCAACGCTTACGCCCAATGGCAGTTTAACCTTTACGCACGATTCGCAACTCCCGGAACAGCCCAGTCCGTAGCCACTTATTACAACTATGCCCTAATAGCCGACAGCGACAGCGGCCTGGCGATATACAACCTTATGTCACCGGTATTTCCAACTTACGTCGGTTCATACAAGCATGGGAATTTAGTTCAAAACGTACTTGTGGACGGCGATTATGCTTATTTAGCCTGCTGGAGCCGGGGCATAATGATTTTGAATATCACCAACCCTTCGGCTCCCGACTCTATAGGCGCGTTTAATACACCCGGAATGACTATCGACCTCTGCCTTAACGGGACTATCCTTTACGCGGCAGACCTTTATAATGGCGTGATAATTTTCGATGTCTCCGATAAGGCACATCCTAGACAAATCGGACATATTCCGTCGGTTGGGTACGCTTACGCTGTCGAAATCAGCGATTCGATAATTTATGTCGCCGACCAGGGGATAGGATTAAAGACTTACACTTTAGGAGATACGCTTAACCCGACCTTGAGAAACACCTATTTGCTTTCCGGCGATTGTATGGATATTGCCATCAAAAATGATTATTTATATGTGGCTTGCGGCACCAGTGGAATGGTCGTTTTCGGGTTGGCGGACCCGCTTGCCCCCGATAGCGTTAAAACCTACGACACTCCTGGCTTCCTTAATCAAATCACTCTGGTGGATACATTCGCTTATTTAGCTGATGAGACAGGAGGGATGCTGGCTTATTCGATTAGTTCGCCTGGAGACCCCTACTTAATCGGCCGGTTTAATAGTCCCGGGACTGCCCGAGGAACGGCGCCCTATGGGGATTTCGTTATTTTGGCGGATGGTGATTCCGTATTTGTAACGGCAAATTGGTTTCCCAATGCCGTTGAGGAAAGCGGGATTTCCTTGCCACAAGGCTTGGAATTAACGGGTTGTTATCCCAATCCATTTAA
>JAAYTW010000335.1 GCA_012517955.1 Candidatus Zixiibacteriota bacterium
ATAGACAACAGACCCTTGCTTTCCCAGTTTCGTTTTGCGCGCGAGCTGTCGATTTCGGCTAGTAGAAGCTCTTTGAATTTGATGTTTTTGTTTTCGATAAAAGCGACAGCTTGTAAGTAAGCCGCCCGAGATACCGCATCGCTTAATCGACTCAAATCAGCGGATGGGTTTAAATCGCTCGACTGACTCATCCGGATAGCTTCCAATAGCTGTCCAGCCGGATTTTCTGGCTCAAAATTCGGATTTACTTCCGGGAATGAAATTTTTTTAAATTGGTCTAAATTCTTTATTTTGGCCAATATTTTCAAGGCTTTTAAGTTTACCGAATTTTGGTCTGGATATTTTTCCAAGGCGTTCTTTAAAAATGCTTGCCTGATATGTTTAATCACATATAGGTCGACCGGCAGGTAAATTTTCTGGGTATATGTAGAATCATCGATTACGACTTTTTCGCTGAACGAAGGAGAAGGATATATCTTCGCCAGGGGCAAGTAATCGGGCAATGATTGCCAAGCTTCATTGATATCCCCCAACTTATATTTGGCATAAGCCGCCGCATACTTTAGCGACGGCGAATCCGATTTTTCCAGCTCTTTATTCAATAAACCGTACCATTGTTCGGGCGAGGCGCCCATATCGATAGCCATAATTGCCAAAAATTCTAAGGCGGCGGGTGTTTTCAGTTTTCCGTTTTTAAAAAGATTCATCATCTCATCAATTGATATGCGTTCGCCGATGAGTATGATTGAATGGACCAACTCATCCGCCACCGCCGATTTACCAATTAATTCTTTATCCGCCAGGCCGGCGATTATCCGGGCCGAATCGAGATTGCTTTCAAGCGCGCATGCCACGGCCATGGCTACTATATCGCCGGTGGAACACTTCCGCTTTTCGCATTTCTCATGGCACGCCGCAAAGTATGATTTTATCAAGGCGATATTCAGCTCATATAAACGCGCGTCGAGCGAAGCCGCCTGATAAGCATATTGAATCAGCTTTAAACTATCCGCGGAAGAAAGTATATCGGAACGCAACAGAGCGGCTATTTTACCGACATAATCGGACTCGATGTTGGTCCGATCGACCGCGGGTGAAGCATTTTCCTTATTTTTTCCGCATGAATTAATCAAAACGGCTGAACAGAATAATAATACGGCTAACCGAAAGGTACTTTTAGACGGATTAATATGAACCAGCAACACGATCCCTCATACTTAGCGCAAATCTATACAGTTCATTATCAATTAATTTTTCGTTGCGTAGGATATTTATACCATTATTTAGATTCCGGAGCGCCGATTGACGATATTCCGCCCGTCGGCTGGCGTTATTGATATTTGCTTCACAGAGATAAGCATTGGCTTCGCCTTTTTTAATCTGCACAACGGCGGGGAACCATTTTTCCACGACCCGGTTCTGGAAACGTTCCGCGTTATCGGCATATTTTAGGGCGTCTAAAAGAATTGCTGTATTGAATACGCCATGGGCGTCGCAGGCAATATGCAGAGCGCAATCGGCGCTGTAAAGCCAAAAATCCGGTCGCACCGACCATTCGGTTTGAGCGGTTAAACTACGATATATATTCAAAGCCTGCTCATATTTTCCGTTAGTATAATAATAAAAAGCGCTGTCTTCTTTGGGAGCGATGCCGCTCGGTATTTCTGTTTCCAGTTCCGCTTTGGATGCCCCCGGTTCGGTGGTTTGCTTTACGGCGACGGGTTCCGGAGCTTTGGATTCCGATTTTCGGGCAAATATCAAAGCCGATGGAGAATCAACTTTTTTGGAGACAATAACCGGCGCCGAAACCGTTTTCTTGGTCAGTAAAATCGTTTCTTGTTGATTGATTGAGGTTGTATAAATGTATTTTTCCATTTTTTGATAGCCGTTTGCCTCAATTCTTATGCTGACATCATCGTTTAAACGGAACTTACCGCCCGCAATACTGAAACCACCGTCAGCGTCCGTCGAACCGGACTTTATCGAGTCGGTTCCCACATAGATTGACGCTCCATTAATGGGGGCCGAAGTAGCGCTGTCCTTGACCACGATGGTTAACGAGACCAAAGGCCTATACATCATTAAAGATACCGGCATTTGGTTGCTTTCAATTAAGATATTAGTATCCGCATCTTGGTAATTCTGTAATCGGCACTTGATATTTATTTCATTGCCGACATCATCGGTCGTGTAAACATAATGGATTACTCCCCCTTGGGTATACCCGATTTGTTTATCTTTTACTATAACAAGAGCGCCATTAATCGGTTCATTCTTGTCATTTATGACTTTGATGACAAGGCTTGCCTTCTCCTTTTTGGTAACTTCACCGATAATCATTATCATGATAACCGCCGCCAAAAGTATAACTACCGTCAATACGATACCAAAAAAGGTAATTTTACCGGATTGTCTCATAATCATTGCCTTACCCTTGCTTTTATTGCGCCCGATTGTCATTTTTATAAGGTTTTAATATGTTTGTTTCATTTACTTCAATTTGTATGCATTCCTGCCATACTTTTCGACAAGACCGTCCTTAATCCATAAATTAATTGCCTGATTTAATTCGTCTCTGGAAAATACGGGCGAGCCCGATGGAAGATTATTCTTTATATAAAGCTCGATATCTTCAATTTTAAATGGCTGATCGCTATAACTGGTTTTCCAGTAATCAATGAACGAGGATACTTTCCAACCTTTATTCTCCACTATGCCTGTGCCCGGCGTAAATTCAACGAAAGGTTTCATGGTAACGGCGCCAATAGGTTTTTCGAGGCATTCTATTTCGAATACACCCAAAAATTGTCTTTTACCAGGAATATATTTGATTACGGTATCTTTTTGGGAATAGCCCACCACCGCCGAAACCTTGAGAGTATATTCGAATGCCGGATCAAGCCCCTTATCTTCAATGTAAAATATACTTGAATCTACGACCAAAATATTACCGGGATTTTCTGGTTCCAGAGTGATTTTGGGCGGATAGATTGGGCGTTCTTTGGTTTCTTTATCGATTACCTTGCCATAAAAAGCCAATTTCTGATAAGGATTCGCCGCCAACAAGGGATCTTTACTAAAACCAAGGACAGCGCAACCAGCCAAAAGCAATAACGCGGTGAATAAAACAATTGACAAAATCAGGCGTCTTTTATTGAACATAATTATAATCTCCTCTAAAAAGAGAATTTCACATATTCTCATTTTAAATAATACGCTCCTTAAATATTTTTAAGCGCTCAAGTATTATTAGTCAAGCGATATTTTAGTTTTATTGTTACAAATGTTATATTGAGCTTTTCACATGGAAATATCGAAATTAAATGAAATTTGTCCGCGACATAAGCGATAATTCCTTTGCGTATTTGGTCGACGTCGGTAAAGGTCGAATATTTCCGATCTCCGTATCCAGCAATTTAAATTCATTTACCGATAAAATTAAGCATAAACGCTCTTTTGGGTACCATTGATATCATCATGATAGACAAAATGAAAAGGCGATTGACAGAAATCATAATATCGCATAAATACTAATTAGTGATATATTAACGATAAGGCGGTAATTATGATAGAATTGGAATACACCATATCCGAGCTCGAGAAACTCACGGGGCTTCCTCGGCGCACCAT
>JAAYTW010000336.1 GCA_012517955.1 Candidatus Zixiibacteriota bacterium
GACACATCCTGCCAGCCCGGTTTGGCGTTAATGATAGCCCTTATTAACGAATCTTGCGCAATTTTATTATCTGTCTTCAAAAGCGAATCGAGATCGGATTGCCATCCGGCGTGGGATAGCGAGGTTATAGCGATAATCAAGCAGATGATTATTAGAAATATTCTCGTATTTTTCATCGTTGAGCTCTTTTCTTGCAAAATGGATACAATCGTAATATGAGTGAAATTAAAAGAATAAGAGGAAATTGGCAAGCCCAATTACTCAATAAAAACATTGAACCTCCACCTATAAGCTTTTATATTAATAGTTCCTGCGTTTGCCCCGGGATATGCTTATCGGATTCCGGTAACCGGCAAGCGTTGTGCATTTTTGGCAACTTAATACTTTTTATGGGCGGCAGGCAAGGATTTCTGCCGTGCGCGATTCCAATCAGGGTTTGGCATGCCAAACCCCTGCACGAGAAATTTCGTTTTGTCAGGTCTTAGCCTGAAAGGCGTGACCGACACACATCTAAAGGCTGCCGGTCGGGTCACGCCTCCGCTGCGCGGAGCCTAAGACCCGACTGAACGATAGAAGGTCTTAGCCTGAAAGGCGTGACCTGACAAACATCCAAAAAGATAACATTCGGGTCACGCCTCCGCTGCGCGCAGCCTAAGACCCGACTGAACTAGAACGCGAAACATGAAAATGCTGACAGTGTTTGGTAATAAAAATTTCAGGAGGTCTCATGGCTATTGATGTTGAGAAAATCTTGCGGCCGGTGGATACCCCCATGCCCGATTTTCCGCCTAAATTTATGACCCTATCCAGTGGCGAGCAGATGGTAATCCGTCAGGTGGGCCGAGAGGAAATCCCGGATATCCTGCCGTATGTCGAACCGCTGATACATGTCGAACGCGATTTCTACCATATCGTGGCCGCCCGGGTGTATGCCGAATTATTGGCATACTATACACATCGGGTGCAGGATGAATACGTGCTTATCGGCCAAATCGATGGTGAACTGGCCACTATCGTGAACGGCCGCCGGGTCAACGCCGATATCGGTATGTCGTTCCACACGATGGCGCTTCGCCGCGGACTCCGGGTAGGAGCGCATGCTTTCGCCGCCAAGATGGAATACCACATGGATATCCTCAAGCAGAAAGAAGTCTTAATCGTGGCCGAATCGCCTATTGGCTTCCGCCGCTGGATGATTGAATACAATCTGGAAAAGCGTTTCGAGATTCCCCATGAACTCGGGGGATGCCCCTCATGGTCGTTGACCCGCGAACTGTTCGACCGCGCCAGAGATACCCTGGTTGTCGGTAGACGCCCCGTACCGGAAGCACTATTGGCCAAAGCCAAAGCCGGAATCCTTCCCCCATCGGATCCGCCTACTCCTCCGGCCGACTTGTTAGCCGCCACCCGTTCGCTGTATGATTCCACCGCCACCGCCCTTATCGAACAGCGCAAGCGGTTAGGAGGTGTCAAGTGAGAGAAGTTTTTGTCGCAGGAATTGGAATCACCAGTTTCACTCGATTGGAATATCCGCTGGTGGAAATCGCCGCATATCCCGGCTTGATGGCATTGCGCGATTGCGGCTTGAACAAAATCGACCAACTTTATGTAGCCAATATGGGAGCCGGAAGAGTCAACCATCAAACCGGATTAGCCAGCGCCGTTGTCGACAACTTGAGTCTAACCCCGGCCGGAGCGGATGGTATCGAAAACGGTCCGGCCTCGGGCGCTTCCGCGATAAAGCAGGGATTCATGGCGGTAGCGTCGGGATTGCATGATGTGGTCATGGTTATCGGCGCCGAAAGAATGCGCGAAGTCAACAATCTGGAAGCCACCGATTTCGTGGCCACGTTGACTCATCCGATGGCCGAATATATCTACGGCGTAACTTTGCCGTCATTGGCCGGTATGTTTACCCGTCTTTACATGGAAAAATACGGCGTGACTTCGCGTCATCTGGCGATGGTGGCCGTGAAAAACCATCAGCATGCCATGGACAACTTCTACGCCCATATCCACGAACCTATTACCATAGAAGGTATTCTCGATTCGCCGGAAGCCTCGACCAATAATCCGTATGTAGCAGACCCGCTTCGTTTCTACGATTGCTGTCCCGTCTCCGATGGCGCCGCCTGTTTGATTTTAACAACTGCTGATATCGCCAGGAAAACCGGCAAACCGCTAGTGCGCTTGGCAGGAGTCGGCCAAGCGACCGATACTCACTCCGTGGCCGACCGCAAGGAACCCACCGATTTATTGGCGGTTAGGGAGGCGGCCAGGAAATCGTTCGAGATGGCCGGAGTAAAACCTTCTGACGTATCCGTGGCCGAACTTCATGACGCGTTCACGATTTTGGAAATAGTCGAAAGCGAAGAAGTCGGCTTTTTCCCGAAAGGGCAGGGACATATCGCTCTGGCCGAAGGCGCCACCAAACTCGGTGGTAAATTGCCGATTAATCCGTCCGGCGGCCTGAAAGCCAAGGGCCATCCGGTGGGCGCGACCGGAGTCGGTCAGGCGCATGAAATCGTACTGCAATTACGGGGCGAGGCCGGCAAGCGACAAGTGAAAAACGCTAAGGTCGGATTTACCTGCAATTTCGGCGGATTCGGAAACAACGTGGTTTGCCTAACATTCGTAAAGGAGAAATAGTTATGGAATATAATATCTATGCCTACAAATGCAAACGTTGCGGCCATGTTCAATACCCTTATAGAACGATTTGCCGCAACTGCCATGAAAACGACCATAACGAATTTGATATCGTACCGTTGCCTAAAAAGGGTAAACTGCTGACTTACACGATACTCTATAATCCGCCATCCGATTACGAAACGCCGACAATCAGCCTCGGCATTGTCGAACTCGAGGATGGAAATCGTATCACCGGACAGTTAAAAATCGACAAGCCCAAAACCGGCATGGCCGTGGTCGGCAGAGTTGAAATCGTCCGTAATGAATCATATAACGAGTATAGAGGGATGGTGTTTTACAAAGCATGATTTTGCTTAAAAGCTATGGCGACCGACTGGTTTCGGGAAAATATGAATTATACTCTCGCTCCAAACATGCCGCCAATTTCATTTGTCAAAACGCGCTGGCTTGTTGTGTGGATGAATCGGTGGGGCCGGGCCCTTTCAGCATTGTCGTTTCCGGAATCCCGATAGATTCAATTAAAACGCTTCAGATTGAAAATAAGCGTTTTATCCTGAACGGCGAAACCCTGAATTTTACTCGCGGCGGCCGCTATTGTTCACAGATAGAATCTCTGCCTAAAATCAGCCGGGAAAAACTTCGGGAGAATCTGAAGTATTTCGGCGACCACTTAAAACAGCTGTCATGCCCGTTGAGTTTGTTGTTCTTAATCAATCCCGCCAAGGAAAACGAATTTAAAACAGATTTCGAAAATGAATATGTCCGCCGTTTTAAAAATGGGATAGAATTGTTCTTCGATTCCGATTGCCTGCAAGGGGTTCGCCGACTGCGTGGATTGGGTTTCGGCCTGACCCCCTCCGGCGATGATTTTCTGGCAGGGGCGATGGCCGCGATACATATATCTCAATCGATTTTTAACGAAAATTATCAGGAAAGATTACTTGAAATTTCGCAAGCGGCCCGCGGCGACAACCCAATTGTCAATGCCTATTTGGAAAGCGCTCGAGACGGGGCGTTTGTAAAGCGATTCCGCGACGTAATTATCGCGATTTTTCGTGGGAATCTTCTTAAAATAAAGCAAAACACCACCCAATTACTGGGGGCCGGTAAAACATCCGGCGTTGACTGGGCGGTCGGATATTATCTCACATTAATGGCCGAATTAAACCGCGCGAAGGATTAAAATGATAATCAAAGGAACAGTCGATAAAGGGAAATATTACGACTCGATTACTTTAATGACCGCCGCCAAGAAGCTTCGCGAACTGGCAGGCGTAATCGATTCGGCGGTTATCATGGGGACAAAAGAGAATAAAGCAATCTTGAAAGCTTCGGGATTGTATGTCGCCGATTTTGACTTATCATCAGATACCGATATGCTTATCGCAATAAAAGCGAAAAACGAAAAAATCGCGGATGACGCGATTGGAAACGTTAAGGTAATTCTCGATAATCTGAAAAAAGGCGGCGGCGATTCTCGCGAGTTCAAACCCCGAAGCATACAGAAAGCCGTCACCGATTTCCCTGACGCTAATCTAGCGTTGATTTCGGTTGCCGGTAAATATGCCGGGGCTGAAGCGATGAAGGCGCTAAAACTCGGCCTTCATGTAATGCTGTTTTCGGACAATGTGCCGCTGGAAACCGAAATCGAATTGAAGAAATACGCGTTGCAAAAAGGGCTTTTGTTGATGGGGCCGGATTGCGGCACGGCTATTATAAACGGCGTTCCTCTGGCGTTTGCCAACGTCGTGCCCAAAGGAAAAATCGGGATAGTAGCGGCGTCAGGAACGGGACTTCAGGAGACCAGTTGCCTGATTGCCAATGCCGGTGAAGGGATATCGCAGGCAATCGGTGTCGGCAGCCGCGATATCGGCAAGGATGTCGGCGGGCTGATGTTTATTGAGGGAATTCGGCGGCTGGCGAAAGATCCGGAAACCGAGGTGATTCTGCTGGTTTCGAAACCGCCGCATGAAAGCGTTTTGAAAAAAATCGGCCAAACGGTTAAAAATATCAAAAAACCGGTCGTGGCTGTATTTTTAGGAGCCGATTTAAAAACCGTCGAAAAAATGAAAATGATTCCCGCGTTTTCTCTTGATGATGCGGCGGCAGTAGCCATCAGGACACTCCGAAAAGAGACCGGTACCGGATTTTCCCATACGGATAATTACTGGAAGAAACATTTTCTTGGGATTATAAATAAAGAACGTAAGGGTATTTCTTCTTCGCAAAAATATATCCGCGGGCTGTTCAGCGGCGGAACTTTCTGTAATGAGGCTCAAGTACTTTTAAAAAATAAGCTCAAAGATATCTATTCGAATTCGCCCATATTGTCCGTCGGTAAGTTGGATAATCCGTTAATCAGCGAAAAGAACTCGTTGATTGATTTGGGCGCCGATGAATTTACGGTCGGTCGCCCTCATCCGATGATAGATTATTCGCTGCGTAATAAGCGGATAATTCAGGAAGCGAGCGACAGAACGGTCGCCGTAATACTATTGGATATCGTGCTCGGCTATGGGGACAATCCAAATCCTTTAGCGGAAATCGTTCCGGCGATACAACAGGCAAAGGCGACCGCCAAAAAGGGGAGACGCGCCATATCGATAATTTGCTCGGTTACAGGCACCGATAAGGATCCGCAAAATCGCGCAACCATTGTGAAAGGACTTTCCGAAAACGGCGTTACGGTGATGGAGTCCAACGCCGCCGCCTGCAGATTGGCCGGGCTGATAGTTACCCATGAGGTATCGCATGATAAAACATAATCTTTTCGGGAAAAAGCTGAAGGTAATCAATATCGGGCTGGAATCTTTTAAAGATGCTCTCGACAAATGCGGCGTGGAATCCGTTCAAGTGGA
>JAAYTW010000337.1 GCA_012517955.1 Candidatus Zixiibacteriota bacterium
ACCGTGGGTTACCGGTTATAATCAATTCGGCGTATTCGTCGTATAAGGCTAATTTTTCCAGTTGGCTGGCGGATGATTATGTCGTGAAATCCCCTGATTTGACGGAGCTTAAAGACACTATCCGCAAACATACGCTTAAATAGGCGCGCACCCCCAGCGGTATTTCAAGATAAAATAGAATTCGGGTTGCCTAAAATCGGCTTTTGGGGTACAATTATCAATAAACCCAATAAACCACAACATTTGATTTGCAATATCGCCCTATTTGGATTATATAATCCGCAAATTAATCCTGTTCAGTGGGTTTTGAATCGTGCCGTGTAAGCACGTAAGTTTCGGGGTTCAAGCATAAATAACCTGGAGGTTTTGTCATGTCCGAGCAATCGGGGATTTCGGTCTATTTAAAACGCTGGATATTCGCCGCAATTTTGCTGTTGGCAGCAATCGGCGCTATGGCCGGCGTGATTCTATTTGCTGATCAACCACAGAGAGAACCGGATCTAAATGTAAAAGTAAAATCCTTCTGGCCGGAGGAATATTTAAGTATCAACGAACCGGCCAATATCATGATAAAATTCAATCGCGATTTGATGCCATCCGACAGCCTGGATAAGCTGACCGCCGATTGCCCGATAGAAATCGTGCCGCCTCTGTCGGGATTAGGCAAATGGATAGCGCCGGACAAGTTCGCCTATTATCCCGATTCGCAATTTAGACCATCGACGGAATATAAAGTCAAAGTTAGAAGCGACCGTTCGTATTTATATGGTAACAGAATAAACGAGCCCCGCACATTTTTGATCCGCACGCCGACTATCACCGTTACCAGGGCTTGGCATGAAATGGCCAACGTTCCTCCCGGCGATAGCAGGTTGCTTGTTCATCTGCAGTTTAATTATCCTGTCGATCCGGCCCAACTGATGGAATATCTGGCAACGAATTTCGAAAAAATAAAATTCGAGGTCAACGAAAAGACGCCGTCGGATAATTTGACGCTGATTTCTGAGCAATTCTCGGCAAGAGATATCTATGGTGATTTTTATGTGAAAATCAATAAAGGGTTGAATTGCGTCGGCGGAATAGTCCCGCTTCAGGGAGATTACGTATATCCGTTCGAAATTATAAAGCCGATGCCGCTTGTTGTTCAATCTGTCCAGCCGCATAATGCCGGCGAGGATTGCCGGATAGATATTTATTTATCGCAATCAACATCGCTTGAGGAGGTCAAGGATAAGATTACGATTGATCCGCCGGTTAAATTCACAATCAATCAGCGCTACAGCCTCATTCAAATATTCGGCAATTTCAAACCGCGCGAGACATACACGATTAATATCGCTAAAGGAATTCGTTCGTTGAAAGGCCAGCCCTTAGAACGAGATTTTTCGACAAAAGTATTGATTGGCGATATTATTCCTAATGTTAAATTTAAAGATGAGGGCTTATACCTGTCCCGGAATGGGAATCGATTAATCGCGATACAATCGGTAAATTATGATGAAATAACAATCGAAGTTGAACAAGTATTTACTAATAATATCGTTTATTACCTCGGTTCAAACTATCCCGAAATAGGCTCGGTCGGGCGAAAAATCTTTGCCAAAGATTTCAAGTTGCCCAACAAGCTAAACGAACCGCTGGTTTCGACATTTGACATTGGGAAAATAGTCGGAGATTCGTTGGAAGGCATTTATAATGTCCTGGTTTATCCTAAAGAGAAACGCTGGTATAATATAGACAAACGAATTTTAATCACCGACCTGGGGATAGCGGCCCGGATGTCGGATAATTACTTGATGGTCTGGGTAAATTCGCTGGAAAACACCTCGGCATTGGGCGGTGTGGATATAAACTTAATCAGTCGCAACAACCAGACTATTGTAACCGGCAAAACTGATGCCCGCGGCGTTGTCGTTTTCGATAACATAGCCGAGAAAATGGCCGGTTTCGAACCGTTCGTGATTACGGCCACCAAGGGCAACGACCTATCGTTTTTGCAGTTCAATAACAGCATTATAAACACATCCGATTTCGACGTTTCGGGAAGACCATATTTAACTAAAGGATACGAACCGTTTATCTATTCCGATAGAGGGGTTTATCGCCCGGGAGATATAGCTCATTTGGTGGTGGCAATGCGCGGAGTTAACGCGTCTATGCCGCCGGAATTTCCTTATGTGGCCGAGCTTACCGATCCTCAAGGGCACGATTTTGGATTGTATAAACTTAACACCAAAGACCGTGGCTTATCGAGTCTCGATATCGAGATACCGGCTTTCGCCAAAACGGGAAAATATCAGTTCGCGGTAAAAATCGGCGAACAGGTTATCGGGCAATATGGTTTTCAGGTTGAAGATTTCATGCCCGACAGAATCAAAACTACTTTGACCACCGACAAGGATGTTTACTACGGCGGCGACCAGATTCAAATATCGGTGAATGGCGTATACTTGTTCGGGCCGGCCTGTGCCGGAAATGCAGTAAGCGGTCATATAACGATTGAAAGCGATGTGTTCAGACCGAAAAAGTGGGATGATTACAGTTTCGATTCGAATCTTCGCGCGTTTACGCCGATGCAAATCGATTTGGCCAGCGATAAGCTCGATAATGCGGGAAATCATATTTATACTTACCAAC
>JAAYTW010000338.1 GCA_012517955.1 Candidatus Zixiibacteriota bacterium
CTTTGCTACTAATATATAACAAACATGGGTAAATGCAACAACTATCTTACGCCATACAATTTACTTATACTCGATGAGCGGATTCCTCTATCGCTCTGGCGGAAAAACCGGCAGGGGATATTCCCTGCCCGGCAGCTATTCACAACTGCCCGAATAGAATGATTGATATTTATTATCTAAACTATTGCTATTATTTAAACATATAAATATATATTGAAATGATGATACCGCCCTTCAAATCCCGGAAACCATATTAAATCTAATGGGGTTCGCGGGGATGACGATATCAATAACAGGAGCTTAACCGTGAAAAAACACGTCTTTCTCTCAATAATAATAGTGGTTATAGGTCTGCTGGCGATACCCTCGGTAAATGCCCAAAAGGCCCTTATCCCCATGGATTTTTCGCAGACCGACCACCTGAAAGCCTATGGTATCGCCTACTGGTGCCTGACCTTCGGCCAGAAAGTCGAATGGCTGTTAAATTATCGCGGCGGTTCATTTCTGGTAGATGATTTACCGCAAATCGAGGAAGCCTGCCGTTTGCGCGGAGTTAGTTTCGAAATAATCGATGGCGCAGGGGAAGCCTCAATAAAAAATACCATAGAACAAAATAATATGGAAACTATCGTCCTCGAAAAGGCTCCCAAGGTTGCTATCTATGCACCGCCGTTCGAAAAAATCGAACAGTGGGATGATGCTGTCAATTTAGCTCTGACTTATGCCGATATCCCCTTTGATGTAATCTACGATAAAGAGGTTTTGGAGGGACGACTGGCCGACTACGACTGGCTTCATCTGCACCACGAGGATTTCACCGGCCAGTACGGTAAATTTTATGGCGCCTATCGAAACAGCCCCTGGTACAAGCAGATAAAAGCATTGTCGGAGCAATTAGCGCGGGAACTCGGTTTCAAGAAAGTATCCAAACTCAAATTGGCGGTCGCCGAAACAATCCGGCAGTATGTGGCGCAGGGCGGATTTTTATTCGCTATGTGTTCGGCCACCGATACCTACGATATAGCCTTAGCCGCCCATGGCACCGATATCGTTCCGTCCGAATTTGACGGCGATCCGCCTGACCCTGGATGCCAGCAGAAACTGGATTATGCAATCGACCTGGCGTTCGAAAATTATACGCTGGAATTAAGCCCCACTGTCTACGAACATTCCAGTATCGATACCAGCCCCAAAAGAGGCGGTCATAACCTTACGCCGGAGGCCGATTACTTTACACTATTCGATTTCTCCGCCAAGTTCGATCCGGTGCCGACCATGCTGGTTCAAAATCACGTGCCGGTGGTAAACGGATTTTGGGGCCAGACAACAGGGTTCGCCAAAGAAACCTTGAAAAAACATACTATAATCCTGGCCGAGACCGAAGGTAAAAACGAAGCCAAATATATTCATGGAAATCTTGGTAAAGGCACATTTACTTTTCTCGGAGGCCACGATCCTGAAGATTACCAGCACATGGTAGGCGACCCGCCTACGGATTTGCGATTACATAAAAACTCGCCTGGCTATCGCTTGATATTAAACAACGTTCTGTTTCCCGCCGCCAAGAAACAAGAGAGGAAAACTTGACGGACCAATCAGTGAAATCATATCTGGGCTATAGCGAACCATCGCCCGAAATTGGCCCTCTGGCGGCGGCAGAAAAATGTGTTCAAGCCGGATTCTCGGTTTTGCAATTGGTAGGCGATTATCCTGTAAATTTTCCCGAGAACGTAAAACGCGCCGAACGTAAGCAACTGCGGAATCTAGTCAAGAAAAACAAGCTCCGCCTTCATTTTCACGGACCGCACGATATCCCGCTCGCCTCAAGACATGAATCGGTCAGAAAAGGCGGTATCAACCGCCTGAAAGAATACGCTCAACTGGCAATCGATATAGGCGCCAAAACCCTGATAATCCATCCCGGAAGATTTGCCGTTTACAAAATAAGCACCGGTAAATTGGCGTTGACTCAAAAAAAGATACCACGCACTTATATTGAAAAATTTTACGATTCAATCAGCCGCCTGGTCAAATTCGCCGGCAACAAAACCCAAATTCTGCTGGAAAATACCTATGGTTTCCCGCCCGACCTCGTCGAATTCGTCGATAAATTCCTTAAACTTAAGGGAAGTGGCCTGGTCTGGGATATCGGACATGGCGCCAACGACCAGCGGGGAGACCGCGAAAAAGCGGCCGCGTTCATCTCCGAAAGACTGAAACATGTCAAACTTATTCACCTTCATGATATAAATAAGACCCGCGGTCATCTGGCTCTGGGGCAGGGAGACCTAAATATAGCTGCGTACATCGACATAATTTTCGAACTAAAATCAGACACCATTATCGAGGTTCTATCCGAAGAGGATCTGAAATCGTCGATAGACTTTATCGATACTCTTATCAGGCGCGGGGCTACAGCGTGAGAAAAATCTGGGCCACCTGTTTTCTGTTACTGTTTTATTTCGTCGCAACTTTATCGGCCGCCCCGGTTTGCCATATCTGCGGCAAGCCTATAACGGGTGAATATCTCCAATACGACCGCGGCGAATGCTATTGCTCCGATTGTCAAAAAAGATATGAACATTGCCAGATATACGGCCGCCCCTCCGCCAGCCTGACATTTGTCCACAACAAAAAAATCTGCGGCGATTGCCTGTCCAAATCTCATCGATGCGATATCTGCGGCGAACCCATTATCGGTAAATACACAAAATATCCCGATATTAATTTAACCGTTTGCGAACAATGCATGGCCACGGTCCCAAAATGCGATTTCTGCGGGCGGCCGGATAAAAACCTGCGAAATGTCGGCGACAAAAAAATCTGCAACGATTGTATAAAGAAAGCCGACCTGTGCTTTATTTGCGGTCAGCCGATTATCGGGCAGTATGGGGTTTTCGAGGGAAACAGCGACCGTAAATATTGCCAGAAATGTATCGCCAAATATCCCAGATGTTCAAGCTGTGGAGCGCCGGTAGGGTCATCGGCTAATGTTCTTGAGGATGGACGCCAGCTTTGTTCGAGTTGTTACGCATCCGGATTGTTCAGAGCGGAACAGATTTCGGCGATAAAAATCCAAACCTTGAATTGCCTGTCGGATTATCTGGGTATGAATATCTCGCATAAAATAACCTACACACTTCAAGGCCAGGATTTTATAAAAGAAAAATCACACGGCTTATCCGGGGATTTAAACGGCCTGTTTTATCGCAAGGGGGACAAGTTCGATATCTACGTGCTCTACGGTCTTCGCCGCGAAGACCTCTATCAGGTTCTAGCCCACGAGATCGCGCATGCCTGGATGTCCGAAAATGCCAAAAGCGAACGCTCGCTTGAAGAATCAGAGGGATTCGCCCAATGGGTTGCCTATCATTTCCTGGGACATCTCGGCCTACAGGAACAGCAACGCATACTACTGGCCGGCGATGATGTATATGCTTCCGGTTTGCGGATGATGCTTCAGATTGAAAAAGAACGCGGTAAGCGCGGCGTTTTGGATTACGTAACTAAGTGACTGTTATTAATAGAGAAACAATAAAGGCGGGATTAAATTCATCTCGCCTTTATTGTTTAAGCTGTAATTTATTTATCTGGTTCGTGGCGGAGTCCAGGGGCAGTAACTCAATGCGGCTAATCCTTTAAAATACGCTACCAGACGAGTGATATCGTCAGCCTGTACCTGACAGTTGCCGGTAGCGTCTCCGGGTGCTGCTCTGCTTTTTTAACGCTGTCAATAATAGCCTTTATTTATCGCCGCCCGATAGAATTGGGTGACAATTAAATTCGACAAGATGTTAACCCTGATGCTCTATATTAATTAAATCCAATCCGCCCAAAACGCAAGCTTTTTGTTATCTTTGCCACTTGACAAAAACCGGTTTTTGGGTATCATTAATTTTACAGGATTCTTCGTAAAACCCGATAAATTGGGTAGTAACCGGAGGAGCAAGTGACAAATCGCCCCATTTTCGTGATTCCGGCTGGGATTATTCTGATCCTACTCCTTTCAGCACATTCGATTGCCGACAGCCCGCCGATGTTGGTAAACCTGCGCTAC
>JAAYTW010000339.1 GCA_012517955.1 Candidatus Zixiibacteriota bacterium
AACCCGCATTCCCCGTAAGAAGGAGATACGATGGAAAACGGCGTCAAATATCGCAATATGTGGGCGCAAGTCGGCTTAGTAATTATCACGCTGGGAATTTACGTAATCTACTGGTTCTATCAAACCGCCTGCGAACTGAAATATTTGGCCAAAGATCAGGCGGCCAGCCCCGGACTCTGGACAGTGCTGTTGTTTATCCCGTTCGGCGCGATTTATTCTTATTATAAATATGGCGAACTTTTCGAAAATGTCAGCAGCGAAAAGCTTAACCGCTGGATTATTTTCCTGCTTTGGTTCGTATTTTCACCGGCGGTCTGGTTTATCGCACAGACCGAATTGAATCGCCGCGCCACCTATGGCAAACCGCAATAGGCCGTAGCCGGATTTTCATGCCAGGCGATAGGGGGCGGGCCGGGAATATTATCTATATTTTTACTCATGATATTTCTGTTGCTTTTACCTATATATCCTTAACTTACGTTCAATTATGATGGATTTGGGTGCTGGATGCTGATAGGAGAAAGCGCCGCTTTAATAACCGCGTTCTGCTGGTCGTTCGGGTCGATTTTGTTTACAATCGGCAGCACGAGGCTGGGATCGGTGGTCGTCAACCGAATCCGGCTGGTATTCGCGTTTATATTGCTTGTACCAACCAATTTTATCTTAACCGGACAATTAATTCCGCTATCAGCCTCCGCTGAAAGTTGGTTCTGGCTGGGATTGTCGGGCATTGTCGGGTTCACGCTTGGTGATACAATGTTATTTCAGGCATTCGTGATGTTGGGCACTCGTATAACGATGCTGATAATGTCGCTGGTGCCGGTTATCGGCGCATTTTCAGCCTGGGTTTTTCTTGGGGAACGGCTGTCGGTGTTAGAAATCGCCTCAATCGCGATTGTTATCGGCGGAATATCATCGGTGGTGATTCTCAGACATATCGAAAGCGAACAGACGAATCGGCGGCATATGATTTTGGGTATATTTCTGGCTTTGGGCGGCGCTATGGGGCAAGCGGGCGGTCTGATATTATCCCGAAAAGGAATGACTGGCGATTTATCGGCGTTATCGGCCAACGTTATCCGGGTGGGTGTGGCGATGATTACAATCTGGCTGGCGACTTTATTTATGGGAAAAGTAAAATATACTATTGGGCGATTGTCCGATAAGAAGGGAACCTTAGTGACATTTGCCGCCTCGGTCATGGGGCCCTTTTTGGGTGTCTGGATGTCGCTGGTGGCCATAAAATATGCTAAAATCGGAGTGGCATCCGCAATAATGGCCCTGCCGCCGATATTAATACTTCCGCTGGTATATGTCGCTTTCAAAGAGAAGGTTTCGCGCGGAGCCATTATCGGAACAGTAGTGGCTGTCGGCGGGACGATTTTGCTTTTTATCGGAAAATAAAACCGTCGGTATAAATTTCTTTTCAATGATATTCCGCATATTTGCATTATTCAAATAGTTATATTGGGCCGATATTGTCGCCTGACAGATTCTATATTCGGCGTCTATATTTTAATATGACAAAATACCCATTGGATTGTTTTATACAGGCTTTTTAGAAATAGAATGAAACAGCGGCAATCGCCGAATCGTATCTTAAGTGCCGGCAATGGGTCAATACCGAGCGCTAATTAGTTAGCGGCATTTTTAAGTTTTAAGGTTTTATTGTAAACCAAAAGGAGAAATACATGAAATCGCTACTGATTTTCATTGTGGCTATTGTGGCTGTAATGTCATTAGACGCGGCCGCGCAGGATTCTCTATTTTCCAGTCCCGTAAATTATCCTGTTACGGGGTCTCCATTTGCCATTTGTCTTAATGATTTTGATATGGATGGCGACAAAGATATAGCGGTGGCCAATAATACCGGTCAATCGCTCGCAATTCTCCTCAACGATGGTCATGGCGTCTTTGCTTCGGCGACCTATATCCCCGGCGGTGAACAATCGAATTCGATATTATCGGCCGACTTTGACGGTGATCAGGATTTCGATTTGGCTGCGATTAATCTTGCCACCAACGATATATCGGTATATCTAAACAATGGTAACGCTGCATTTGCCGACCGCGTAAATTATGCGGCCGGGTTTTTCCCATATGGTATCTGCGGCGGCGATATCGATGGCGACAGCGATTATGACCTGGCTGTTGCCAATGCCTTTACGGATAATGTTTCTATCTATAAGAATAACGGTAATGGGACTTTTCAGAACGCGGTGAATTACGCTGCCGGGGTAGGGGCTTATTGTATTTATATGGCTGATTTGGACAACGATTTGGATAAAGACCTCGCTGTCGGAAACATGATAGGCACAAGCGTATCGATTCTCATGAACGCCGGTAATGGGACTTTTCAGGCTCCTGTTAATTACAATCTTAGCGGCGGACCTTCGTCGATTACCGGCGGGGATTTTAATTGTGATGGCGATATCGATTTGGTCGTTGCCAACACCAGTCAGAATACTATTGATATAATAGAAAACCAGAGCAATGGAACTTTTCAAGCGGGGAACAGCTACTCGGTTGGATTATATCCGGTATCGGTAATTGCATTTTACGTTGATACCGATAATTACCTGGATCTGGGCGCTTGTAATGCTATAGGAAACAATGTAACGATTTTCTGCAATAATCAGGGCGGTTCTTTCAATAATATGGGTGACTATCCAACCGCCAATGGCCCGTATTCGATTTCTGCGGGGGATATCGATTCTGATGGTGACCTTGACTTGGTTTCCGCCGACGCCTCCAGCGATTCGATTTCGGTACTGTTCAATCTTGTCGGGTCGTCAGGAATCGACAAAGACAATCAATCAACTAAACCATACGGATTTACTTTACGGCAAAATTTTCCTAATCCGTTCAATGCGAGAACGGTTATCGGATACGAACTGAAAGAATCACAACCTATACATATAGGGGTTTATGATTTGCTGGGCCGCGAAGTCGAGGAGCTTTATGATGGCATAAGCTCATCCGGCGTTCATCAATTTGTCTGGGATGCCTCCGCGCTATCATCGGGGCAGTATTTTGTCAGGTTACAAACCAACGCCAAATCTTCGGTTATCAGGACTACATTGATAAAGTAATCTGATAGAATCAATCGTTTTTATGTTGCCGGTCATGATATGATTTCAAAATATCCCTGATTCCGTTTTTGCCGGCTCCCAGGAATTCCGAGAAATCATAAAACCGGCTCATTGTTTTCTGGCTTAAGGCGTGTTCCATAGAACAGGCATCTTTGGCGGCGGTTTTAGGATCGACCTTTAATATATCCACCAAAAACGACTTTAAAAAGTAATGACGTTTCAACAAACTTCTCGCCAGGTTCTCTCCTTGCGACGTCAACCTGGCGAATTCTCTGGCCTCATAAGTTATCAGGCTTTCTTTTTCCAGACGTTTAAGGGCGCTGGTAACGCTCGGCATCTGTACTTTCTTGGCTTTGGCAATATCGCGGACTCGCGCCGCCCCTTGCTTTTGCGCAAGCTCAAAAATTATTTCGAGATAATCTTCCAAGCTTTCCGACAGCTGTCCGATTTTAAGTATAGGTTTATGATTGATCCGACCGGTTTTATTCATATCGAGTATTTGAATTTAGTCCCTTAAATGTCATGATGGGCGGGATGGCCGTCAATGCTCCTTAGATTTAATCAATTTTCGAAACTCCTCCGATTTGCCGGGGCAATTACATCCCTGACATCCCCGCCCTTTGCTTTGGTATAAAAGTTTTCTGGTAACGACAATCGCCGCGATTATGACAACGGCGAACACTATCAGATATTGTAACAACATGATTATCCTTCCAACTTAACCAAGGCCGAGCAATTTTCCGCCCTGATATACAATCAATGTCAAAGCGTATGCCAGCGCCGTCGTGTAGCTAATCTGGAATAGCAATTCTTTCCACGAACCGGTTTCTCTCAAAAAAACCGCCATGGCCGACATGCAAGGCATATATAGCAGAACAAATACCAAGAACGCGTATGCTGTCAGGCGGGAATAGGCGGGGTCTTGTCTTAATCTCTGGCGCAACGTTAGAGATGATTTATCGCTTTTATCGTCTACGCCATAGACAGTACCCATGGTCGAAACCACTACTTCTTTGGCGGCAAATCCCGAAAAGATGGCCACGCCCATACGCCAATCGAATCCCAGCGGTTTAATCAGCGGTTCGGTCAATTTTCCCAACTTCCCGGCGAAACTATGTTCCAGATTATAAGCGGCTTGCCGGCCCTCGTCGCCGAATATGATTTCATGGTTTTGCGGAAAACTCATTAGAAACCACATAATGATTGAAAACCCCAAAATCATCGTTCCGGCTTTACGGATATATTGCAGCGACCTTTCACCCATATGGAGAATCAAGCTTCGCAATGTCGGCACCCGATAAGGAGGAAGCTCCATCACGAACGGCGCTGACACTCCTTTAAAACGAGTCATTCGCAGAAGCTTAACCACTCCGACCGCGACCAAGATTCCCAATACATATATCGAGAACATTACATTTCCGGCTGCCTGAGGCCAGAAGGCGCCGCAAACTAAGACATAAACCGGCAGTCGCGCCCCGCAACTCATGAAAGTCGTAACGTGCATCGTGACCAGCCTATCCGTTTTATCTTCGATAATACGGCTGCTCATATAAGCCGGAACAGAGCATCCGAACCCTACCAGCATCGGAATAAAGGATTTACCGTGGAGACCAATTTTGTGCATTATGCGATCCATGATAAAGGCCGCCCGAGCCATATATCCGGTATCTTCCAAGATGGCGATTGACAGAAATAAAATCATAATGTTGGGCAGGAATACTATCACGCCGCCGACCCCTCCAATTATACCGTCAACCACTAACGATTGCAATATCCCGGCCGGCAATATGTTTGATGCCAGAACTGATAGCGCCCCCATCGCTTTCTCAATCAGTTCAACGGGTTTTTCGGCGAGATTGAAAGTGAGGTAGAACATCAACCACATGATTAAACCAAAAAACACCATTCCCCAGAAAGGATGAATAAGCAGGAAATCGATATTATCGGAAATGTCATGCCGGTGTTCGGCGGTGCGTTTGATTGATTCGGAGCAGGCGCCGCTGATATATCCATATCTTTTATCGGTAATCACCGAGGTGGTATCTTCGCCGAAAATTGAGCGCAGTTTCGCGCGAGCTTTCTGAACCGTTTGATTGATGATGGCTAATTGTGAATGATTTGCCAGAATCCGCTGTATCGGTTCATCTCCTTCGATCAATTTCAACGCCAGCCAGCGGCTTGGATAGCCGTTGATTTGAGCGATATCCTGCTCAAGCAACCCTTTGATATTGGCCAGTTCGGCGTCCAATTCAGCGCCATAACTAATCGGAGTTGGTTTGCAACAAATATCCTTTTCGACGCAGGCGACAATTGCCTCGAGGAGTTCCTCCTGTCCCTTTTTCTTATTGCCTATCATGGGGATAACAGGAACCCCCAGCAATCGCCCGAGTTGGCGATGGTCGATAATCAGGCCGCGATTTCGAGCCAAATCGCTCATGTTAAGGGCAATAATTATCGGAATGCCGAGCTCGGCCAGTTGGGTAAATAGATACAAGTTCCGTTCTATATTGGAAGCGTCGACTATACCAACTATAATATCCGGTTTGCGTTCGATAATTTCATTGCAAGCGATGCTCTCTTCAGGCGAATTTGCCGACAGGCTGTAGGTTCCAGGGAGGTCGATTACACGAATGACGCGGCCCTCATAATTCAACTGACCTTCTTTTTTTTCAACGGTCACGCCCGGATAATTGGCCACATGTTGATTGGTTCCGGTAAGCCCGTTGAATATTGTCGTTTTGCCCGAGTTGGGATTTCCGGCCAGCGCTATAGTTATCTCTGTTTGCTTGCAAACCTCTTCGCTAATCCGTATCTTGGCCGCCATTCCCCTACCGATTGCCAGCTTGGTCTGACGGACTTCAATGCCAATCGGCCCGGCACCCGAATTGGCGATGACGCGGAATTTGACTCCGGGATTAAGCCCCATCGAATATAATTTCTCTTTGAGCTTTGAACCGCCATCAAGGTCAATCATGATATATGAGCACCCAAGTTTCGCCTGATTTAAGCGGAGTTCTTGGGCCGATGCCGGTTCTGTATTTGTCAAAGCAGGATTTTTCATTTTATCAGCCTATTACATTAATCGGCTGTTATATATAACTAATTTAATTAGACATGTCTAATTTGTCAAGAATATTGTGACAAACCAGTATCCAATCAGGGGCTGGTCGCGTTAATCGGCAAGTCGGGCACGGCGGATTCGGTATCCGCCTAAATTGAAGGCAACCTTTGGCTTTTGATTCCGTAATTCTTATGGCAGGCTAGGGATTTTACCTTAATAAGGAGTCGCCGATGAAACCTTCGTTTCTCGCCCGCAATCTGACAATAATTATTGCCATTTTATTAATCTTTTCTGATGTTTTTGGTTTCGGGCACATGGTGACTGAATCCAACGTTCCTGAAATTAGGGCTATCAGGATTGACGGGGACCGCCCTAATATCGATGGGGCGCTCGATGACCCAATCTGGCATAGAAAAGATATCGATTTCGCCAGGGAATTTATTCAGAGGGAACCAGATGAGGGCCAACCCGCCACCGAATCGACATCCGTGGCAATCGCTTATGATGATGATGCGATCTATTTCGCCTTCTGGTGCTACGACCGCGAACCGGATAAAATAATGTATCAGCTTATACGAAGAGACAACCTTGGGGCCGCCGATGCCGTCACGGTCAGGCTTGATCCCTATCATGACCATCAAACCGGCGCTCGTTTCGATGTGACATCTTCAGGGGTCCAGGGCGAAGCCCGTATCTACAACGATACAAATCTCGATTACACCTAGGATGCTGTCTGGGAATCGGCGGTAAAGAAGCAGCCCTGGGGCTGGTCGGCGGAGATTCGCATTCCTTTTCATTGTCTCCGATTCGCCGAAAAAGATGAACACACCTGGGGAATCAATTTAACCAGGTTTATCGCTCGCCGCGATGAGTCACCCTGGTGGGCATACTCTCCCCAGAAAAGCGGCGGCTATGTCTCGAAATTCGGCCATCTTGTCGGTCTGCAAGGTATCAAACCGTCACTTCATTTGGAAATATTGCCCTATGGAGTGTCGGCATACCAAACCGAACCGAAAAGTATCAGTAACCCGGATGGCCGCGATTATATGAAAAATGTCGGTTTTGATATCAAGTATGGTTTTTCAAGTAATTTAATTTTCGATGGCGCCGTTAATCCCGATTTTGGCCAAGTGGAATTGGACAAGCCGATATTGAATCTTTCGGCATACGAGACTTACTATGAGGAGAAAAGGCCATTTTTTATGGAAGGCGCTGACCTTTTCAATACGCATTTTAACGTTTTTTATTCGCGGCGTATCGGGCGCCCGCCGCGCGGTGATATCAGCAATCCCAATGATAGACACTACGACGCCGACTTTGACCATTACACACGTTATCCAAAAGGAGTATCGATACTGAGCGCCGCCAGAATTACCGGCAAAATCAATGGAGGCACCTCGATTGCCTTTCTTAACGCCCTTACCCAGGAAGAAAAGGCCGAATATTTGACAACCACCGGAGAAAAACGGAATGGTATTGTTGAACCGATGGCCGATTACACGGTGTTTCGCATACAGCAGGATGTATTAAAAAATTCCAATATCGGGGCGATTTATACTCTGGTTTCCCAAAATGAGAGATATCCGATTTCAAGCGGCGGTATTGATTGGCGGCTCCTAACCCCGAATGGGAAATGGAGCTTTATCGGGCAGTCGGTGGCCAGCCGCCGCGATAATCGTGATACGGGCTATGGTCATTATATTTCGTTCGGGAAAGAAACCGGCAATCACTGGCTTGGTTCCGTCGTTTTTCAGGAAAAAGACCGAAAGCTGGACCTTAATCGATTGGGTTATTTAAGTCGCAATGATACTCGCAGCGCTTGGCTCTGGATACAGTATTACACAAAAGACGATTGGTTTATAATCAGGAATTCCTATAATAATTTCAACATTAGCGGCGATTGGAACCATGACGGGGTCAATCTGAGCAAAGGCTGGAATTTCAATACCTATATAGATTTCGTCAACGGTTGGAATTTGGGTGGCGGTTTTAATATGGATTACGGCGAATACGACGATATGGAAACCCGCGGCAACGGCCTGTGGAAACTGCCGAATTCTTGGAGCTGGTGGTATTCCTTGAACACCGATAGCAAAAAGAAAGTATCATTTAGTTGGAATCCGGGAGCGGGCCATGGCCGCAATGGCGACTGGTGGGCGAACTGGATAGGAATCGATTACCGACCGGCCGGTAATATTACGCTTTCAAGCGGAATTAATTACGCCCGTTCTTTCGGACAGACGATTTGGGTGACCAATAAGGGCGACAGTTCCATTTTCGCCGATTTGAATCAGGATGAATTGACGCTTCGGCTGACCGCCGGCGTGATGTTCACGCGCAATCTGTCGATGCAGCTATCCGGGCAGGGATATATATCCAGTATTGATTATGGCAATTACCGACGTTATCTCGGAAAAGACGGATATTTGCCATATGCTTTAGATGAACAGGATTTTGTATACAGAGCCTTGAATTCGACGTTGTTAATTCGCTGGGAGTATCGGCCGGGAAGCACGATTTATTTGGTTTGGACCAGGGCTTTGGGTAATTATGATGGTCTACTTAATAATCTCGAATTCTCTCGTGATATTAAAAAGCTATTCTCCAAGGATGCCGAAAATGTTTTCCTGGCAAAAATCAGTTACTGGTGGAATCCATAAAAGCGGGAAGACTATTTTACCCCTTTTCATCGTATTAAACAATTGACTATTTTTCATAGGTGGCTATATTTTCTATAGGGTATAAAGCGAAAGGATCCTGTGCCAGCGATTAGAAAATACGTGTTTATATCGCTGATATGTATCTTGGCCGCAGAGGCTCTGTTGTATAGCCAAGATGACACCCTCCGCGTGCTATTTATTGGCAACAGCCATACCTACGTCAACGACCTTCCGACAATGTTTCTCAATTTGGCCCAATCGGGGGGACATCCGGTGATAAAAGATATGAGCGCCCCGGGCGGCTATACCTTCCAGCAACATACGACTAATGCCACAACTTTAACGAAAATAAATCAGGGCATTTGGGATTATGTGGTATTACAAGAGCAAAGCCAGTATCCGGTAATCGAGTATTATCGCGACAGCAGCATGTACCCATCAGCGCGGATACTGGATTCATTGATTCGATATAATAGCGAACAGACGGCGTTTTATATGACCTGGGGTTGGCGCGATGGGGGTACTCACACGATAAACGGCCATTCCAGCCCGGATTTCCGTGACTATTATCATATGCAGGATTCGGTGACGACCGCTTATACGAGAATCGCCGATGAATTAGATGCGCTATTGTTGCCGGCCGGCAACGCCTGGAAAATCGCCAAAACTATTGATTCATCGCTGGCGCTTTGGCTGCCTGATGGCTACCATCCGTCGCTAATTGGTTCGTATCTGACCGCCTGCGTATTTTACGCGAAATTTTTTGACGAAAGCCCGATTGGATTAACTTATACCGCCGGCATATCCCCAGAAACCGTTGCTTTTTTGCAGTCCTGTGCCAATCAAGCGGCGTTGTCTACTGATAATCCGGCAATTACCGTTCCTTTGAAGTTCGAGATATTGGGAAATTATCCGAATCCGTTTAACGGTTCGACCAATATTGAATATTCACTTTCACAGCCGGGCAAAGTTAGGATAACGATTTATGATATCCTTGGGAGAAGAATCGAGAACCTGATTGATGAGAATCAGGCTGCCGGGAAGTATCTTATAAATTGGCAGGCTGTTGCTTTTCCGACGGGGATATATTTTGTGAGATTGAAAATGGGTTATTATTCAGATACGAGAAAGATAACGATGATAAGGTAGGACAAGGTTATCTGCTGCTGGACGATAATCTTTATCAAATGCCAGGGCGTTTGGCGGACAAAGGTTTCGACTAATTAAGTTTAAATTTTTCCCCCAGATACAACTGTCGGGCTTCCGGGTCGTTGGCCAAAAATTCCGCCGAACCCGATTTCAAGATTTCCCCCTCATAGATAATATAAGCCCTATCCGTAATCGATAATGTCTCTCTAACATTGTGGTCGGTTACCAAAATCCCCAATCCCTTTTCTTTCAAGCGATGGATAATCTTCTGGATTTCCTCGACCGTAATCGGATCGATTCCCGAGAAGGGTTCATCCAGAAGGATAAACTTGGGTTGAGTTACCAGCGCCCGCGCGATTTCCACCCGCCGCCGTTCGCCGCCGGATAAATTGTACCCCTTTGAGTCGGCGATATGTTCGACATCGAGGTCTTTCAAAAGTTCAGCCAAACGGTCCTTGCGCTCCTTGCGAGTCATCGGCATATATTCAAGTATCGCCATGATATTTTCGGCCACGGTCAGTTTACGAAATATCGAAGCCTCCTGCGGCAAATAGCCGATTCCCTTGCGCGCCCGGCGATACATGGGCAAACGGGTGATATCGGTATCATCGATAAGCACTTTGCCGGCGTTAGGACTGATTAATCCGGTAATCATGTAGAATGTCGTGGTTTTTCCGGCGCCGTTAGGGCCCAGCAACCCAACTATTTCGCCGGAATCCAAATATATCGAAACGCCATTGACCACTTTTCGTTTGCTATAATATTTGATTAGGTTGTTAGTGTGAAGTCTCGGCACCGATAGAATCCTTTTTCTTTTCGAATTTTCTTTTTTCCGTTTCCGGGATACTTTTTACTATGCCCGAAACGTTTCTGGTGATTTCGATATTCTGTAAATCCCTGTCGGCAATCATACCCCAGCCTTTTATTATATCGCCGTTTTTGCGATTGATTTCGACGAAGTCGTCAGTAGTGATTTTTTTCGTGTCGGGGTTCCAGAACAAAGACTGTGTTTTTAAAACGGCGGAGTCTTTACTCACGCCAACGACATCGCCGTATATCGAAAATCTGGCTGATTTTTCTCTTAATAAGCCCCTTTTTCCGGTCAGGGTCGAACGTCCGATACCGAGCGAATCGTACAGGAT
>JAAYTW010000037.1 GCA_012517955.1 Candidatus Zixiibacteriota bacterium
CCGAGGTCAAAGAGCATGCCGAGTTGCATTTGCTATTGTCGATGATTACTCCAATATCGTGGTTGGAACGGGTGCCTGCCTATAAAGAAAAAGCTGCTGAGCTCGGGTTGGATAGCTATGGTTTCTTGGGATACCCTTTGTTACAAGCCGCTGATATTTTGGTTTACCGCGCCACGGCCGTGCCGGTGGGAAAAGACCAGGTTCCGCATATTGAGCTAACCCGGGAAATTGCCAGAAGGTTTAATTTTTTCTATGGCGACATCTTCCCCGAACCAGAAGCGCTATTGGCCGCAGTTCAGATTATGCCCGGCACGGATGGCCGCAAGATGTCAAAATCCTATGGTAATGATATCCGATTGGCCGATTCCGAAAGTGAGACTGCCGCTAAAATCAAAAAGATGTTCACTGACCCCCAAAAACTACGAAAGGGCGATCCCGGCCATCCTGAAATTTGCCCGGTGTTCGCGCTTCATCAAATCTATAATCCCGAATATCAGCAGATTGTTTCTCCCTGTCAGACTGGACAATTGGGGTGTGTTGATTGTAAAATGAATCTCATTCGGCGCGTAAATGCCGATTTAGCTGACCTTAGGGCCAGAAGAGCCGAATTAGTTAAAAACCCCGAAACCGTTTGGCGAGTTCTTAAAGAGGGCGCCATTCGAGCCAGGGAGCGCGCTTCCGCAACCATGGCGGATGTCAGAAAGGCGATGAAAATTGATTGGCAATATCGTTAATATCACGGAAGATTTAAGGGGATATGGCACCCAACCTTTCGAGGGGCCGCTTGACCTTCTCTTATATCTTATCCAGCAGGATGAAGTCGATATTTACGATATACCAATCGCTAAAATCACCCACCAGTATCTTGCTTATCTTGAGGCCATGAAGGAACTTGATTTAGAAATCGCCGGCGAATTTATTCTAATGGCCTCGACCTTAATCAGGATTAAAGCGCAGATGCTTCTGCCGCGGCCCGATGAAGAAGCCGATGAATTCGAAGATCCACGCAGCGAACTTGTCAAAGCTTTACTGGAATATAAGCAATACAAACAGGCTGCCTCGGAACTTGAAAAGCGCGGCGAGGTTTGGTTGAAGAGGTATGCCCCAGGCGGCGCAAAGCCAATCGAAACCGAAGTCGAATATATTTTGAACCAAGTCGATGTTACATCTTTGATGGTGGCATTCGGCGAGGTCTTGCTTCGAGCCTCAGAAGATAATTCGCATCACATTGAACATGAAGAAATTTCTATTGAAGAAAGAATCAGACATATAGTATATTTATTAAGCGACAAAGGCGGCTCCGAATTTACTGAATTGTTCGCCGATGATCCGCGCCGCCATGTGATTTTGGTTACATTTATGGCATTGCTTGAATTGGCCCGACTGGGACAAATTAGCATAAAACAAACGGCCGTTTTCGGAAAGATTTGGGTTTATCCCTTAGCTTTGGATATCGATAAGGCGATAGAAAAGCATGAAAACGCTATTTAAAATGTCGGCAATGCTTTTTGTATTGTCTGCCAATGTATTTTGCCTTGAATGGAATACGACGGGAGAATTGCTCGCCGCAAAAAAATACCTGGCCGATTGGCCTCCGTTGCTTTTAACCAGACCTTATCTACAGCATATTTTCGAAACCGATAGATTTATGATTCATTATGATACCGATGGGCCAAACGCGGTTTATAACCCGGACGAAGATTTCAATCCGGCGGATGGCGTTCCCGATTATATCAACCGGATGGCCGATTACCTTGAGCTTTCTTATAATGTGTATTTAAATGAGTTGGGCTTTGATCGTCCTCCACCGGATTTTGGAGCCGGCGGTAACGAGAAATACGATATCTATGTCACCGATATTATCGGTATAACTGTCGCTGAAGACCCGACCGATTATTACCCGGGCAGACCGGCTTACACGGCATATTCGTTTATCGGCCATGACTTGCGCACCCAGCATAATCCGAATGACCCCTTGCCATTTTTGAAAGCAACGTGTTCCCATGAATTATTCCACGCTTTTCAGTTAGCTTATAGAGCCTTTCCCAGCGATAATCCATACTGGTGGTACGAATTGACGGCTAATTGGGCGGAAGAGAGAGTATTCGATGATATTAACGAAATATATTACTATTTGCCTGAATATTTCCTGAAAGTCGACAGATCGATTTATCTAACCGGCGGAAGCCACATGTATGGGGCTTGGGTGCTGGCTGAATATTTATCTGAAAAGTATGGTGATGACATCATTAAAACTATATTTTCGAAATTAATAAATTACGAAAACTCGATATCGGCGATAAATGCGGTTTTAGCCGAAATGAACCTGAACATAAATGATTGTTTCGCCGAATTTACCAGATGGAATTACTTTACGGGTAACCGGTGGCGCCATGGATATTTCGAAGAAGGTGCTTATTTCCCCGTATCCGTTCCGATTTCTATTACTCATACAATCTATCCGACAGGCGTGATAGAAACGCCCAAATCAGTGGAAAATCTAGGATGCGCCTATATTGAGTTTATAAAACCGGATCAATTGAAAGCCAATTTGAATGTATTCTTTTATGCCGATCCCATTCACCCTTTGTATGTCGCCCTGACTGCGATTTATTCCAATTCGACGCTGGAAAGAGTATTTCAGATTGAAAGAAATCATCGAGCTGTTATCCGTGTTAATGATTTCGCCAGCACTGAACGCGTTATTCTTTCGGTTTTCTGGCCGTATGAAGGGATGCCCTTAGTTGATACCGCATCATATTATTATGTCGCCGAAATTGATACTATATATTCGGAGATAGAAACCCAACAGAACCAACCGCCGATTGATTTCGAAATTACATCCGTTTATCCTAATCCTTTTAATTCGCGCTGTCTGATAAACTTCGATTGGAATCGTCAGGAGCGGAATTACCAGATTCGGTTTTATGATGTTTGCGGCCGCCTTATCGACCGATTTGACGGGGTCGCCCGATACGGAAATAATACCATAAGCTGGTGTCCTCAATCATCGGTCGCCGGTGGCGTTTATTTCTACAGCATTTCTATCGATGGACTACAAAGAACCAATAAGATTATGTTTTTAAAATGAAAGGTCTTGAAATAAATAATATCACTAAAAATCAGGATATGATCGCCGGTCAGACATTTGAACTGACGCATCAAAAGGGAATAGTTGAAGCGTTGATTTTTGCCGCCTACGAACCGATAACCTCAGAGAATTTGGCCAAAACAACAAATCTCTCTATGGAATCAATCGCTGAAATCATCAATGAGCTAAACAACGATTATGCGGCCGGCGGACGTAGTTTCCGAATAGAGGAAATCGGTGGCGGTTATCGCATGTTCACCTTGCCCGAATACCATCATTATATCAACCGAGCCATTCATAAAGAAAAACGGCTTAGCCTTAGCCAGGCGTCCCTTGAGACGTTGGCGATAGTAGCCTATAAGCAGCCCGTCACAAAGCTTGAACTGGAACGTATCAGAGGAGTTGATTGTGACGGTGTGTTGCGGAACCTAATCGCCCGGGGATTGATTCGTATAGACGGGCGTTCCGTGGCGCCTGGCAAACCGATGCTTTACTCGACTACCGAATATTTTTTGGAGTTTTTCGGTTTGTCCTCAATTGACGACCTACCGCCGCTTCCATCGCTCGAGCAGTTTAAAGAAAATTTACCAAAGCTTAAACTTATCCGTAAAGGCGAACGCGATTCGGGAGATGAGCTCCAGCTCGATTTGGATGAGCAGGTAGAAGAAAGTGAAACCGATAAACAAAACGACATTTTTTATAATCCGCCCGAAAACGAACCCGTTGCCGTCAGCGTCGAACCCGAAAACAAATTTGTCGATGAAACCTAATTAATCATAGAATAGATTTATTAATTTTAGAAGAAAAACGGGTATCCTAATCAGCATTTTCGCCGCGGTCTCATCAGCCAAAATCCGGTTTTATCTTTATGATGAGAATAAATAAATTTCTTGCTCGTTCCGGAGTCGCCTCCCGGCGCCAAGCCGAGCTACTTGTGGAACAGGGACGGGTGAAGTTGAACGGCCAGATTATAAGAGAACTGGGTGTACGAGTCGATGAAACCAAAGATATAGTGGAGCTGGATGGCAAGCAAGTGTCGCCAGCCATGGGCGCTATATACTTAATGCTGAACAAGCCGCCCGGCTATCTGGTATCATCGAAAGACCCGCATCACGATAATTTGGTAACGGCGCTTCTTGGCGAATATAGGGGCAAAGTATTTCCCGTCGGCCGCCTGGATTACGAGACGGCGGGATTGTTGTTATTTACCAACGATGGGGAACTGGCTTTTAGGCTAAGCCATCCTCGATTCGGAGTGAAAAAGACGTATGAAGTCGTCCTCGCGGGAAACATCGGAAAAAATGAATTAGCCGAATTGGATAAAGGTATAATCTTAGATGATGGCCCCACCGCGCCGACTTATTCCGTTTTAGTCTCGACTTCGAAAACAACCAGCGTTGTCCGGATAACTCTTCATGAAGGACGCAAACGGCAGGTTCGGAGGATGTTTGAAAAGATAGGTTTTCCGGTAATTCACCTTAAAAGAATTGAATTCGGGGGACTTAAATTGAATAATCTGAAAGAAGGGAAATTCATTAAACTTACGCCTTCCGATATAATGAAATTGCGAAAACAGGTGGGGTTGGCTTGATGGCAAAGGCGGTTGTGATTGATGGGCCGGCGGGATCCGGTAAAAGCACCACTGCGATTGAATTAGCTAAAAGGCTGGGATTTATTTATCTTGATACCGGCGCGATGTATCGCGCGGTGACTCTGAAATTTATCAAATCCGGCTTGGTTGATTTTTCGGATGAATCGAAAATAAGGAGTTTGTTATCGGGCACGAAAATTGATTTCACGCCTTCGCAAGTCGGACTAAGGGTATTGTTGGATAATAGCGATGTTACCGATGAAATCCGCGCCGACGAGGTGGATGAATTCGTTTCCGAAGTTTCCGCTTTGCCTCTAGTGAGGGAATTTATGCAGGCGGAACAAAGGCGGTTTGCCGCCGATAACGATATTGTCGCGGAAGGGCGGGATTTGGGAACTTATGTGTTTCCTAACGCCGATGTGAAAATTTTTTTGGTGGCCGATCTTGACACGAGAGCCCGCCGCCGGTTAATCCAAAAGTGCGCTGATAATAATCAGCTCGACTCATTCCGGCAAAATCTGGCTAAACGGGATAAAATCGATTCGAGCCGCCGGCATTCCCCTCTAAAAAAGGCCGATGATGCCATCGAGGTCGATACTTCCAAGCTTGATTTTAATCAACAGGTTGATATTATTTACCAAATATGCCGGAAGAAATTCGCCAGCTGAAACGCAAATCTACGAATTATACTTATTGGTTTGCTCATGCCTTAATTGCAATTTATATAAGAACGCTTTGCCGGTTAAAGCGTACTGGACATGAAAAAATTCCCAAACAGGGTGGCCTTATTATCGCGTCCAATCACCAAGCCGCCGCCGACCCGTTCATTATGGGTACGGCTGTTCCCCGTGAATTGGCGTTTATGGCAAAGAAAGAATTGTTTGAAATTCCGATTGAGGGTTGGCTCATAAAGCGATTCAATGCTTTCCCCGTGGATAGATTTGGATTTGACCTGGGAGTTATTAAGAAATCTATCGAGATTTTAGAATCAGGACAGGCTTTAGTTATGTTCCCCGAGGGCACCCGTTCGAAAGACGGCAAGATTCATGAGGGAAAAATAGGAGTGGGAATGCTTGCTAGAAAAGCCGGAGTTCCGATTATGCCGGTATATATCGAGAATTCTCGAAAGGCCTGGCTTAATTTAATCACCGGTAAAAGATTTATTGTCCGTTTCGGAGAAATCATAAGCGCCGATTGGATTATGGCCCAGGAAAACTCCAAAGAGGGGTTCAAGACGATTACCGACGAGGTTATGCGTCGAATAATCGAGTTGAGTTGTAAAAAAGATTAATCGTTGATATCCGATTTACTTTAATAAATCGGGTCATAGTCGATATAAAAAAAGGTTGCATATAATCGGCTCATGATTATATTGTAAATCTATGGCGGAAGCCATAAGCCCTTTGGGGCAAATTAAATTTCAGGAGGATAATTTTAAATGGCCGAGAAGCGCAAAGATGCAGCGAAAAAAACGTCTGCGAAATCATCAAAAAAAACAGGAGGTGAGGGCAAGAGCAAAAGCGTTAAAGGGAAAAAAGACCTTAAAGATGCCGCAACCGATCCCAAATTATATGCAGGGGAATTAAACGAAGAAGAAGTCCAGATTAAAAAAACCAGATCTAAAGCCCCCCGTACCAAAATCAAAAAAATCGAATCGCCCGAAATGTCGGCGCTCGATATTGAAGAGCAAGAATATTCGCCGGAAGAGTATAATCAGATGCTCGCCCAATACGAAAATACAATCAAAGCTTTCAAAGAGGGCGAAATCGTTACGGGCAGGGTTCTGGGCGTAACTCGGGATGATATTATTGTTGATGTTGGTTTTAAGTCGGAAGGTCTCATTCCGATTCATGAATTTCCCGAACCTATCAATGTAAAAGTCGGCGACCAAATTGATGTTTTCTTAGAAGCGGTGGAAGACAATGAAGGTCAACTGGTGTTGTCAAAACAAAAAGCCGATTTTCTAAGAGTTTGGGATCGTATTAAAGAATCGCACGATGCCGGGGCGACCGTTGTCGGAAAAATTTTGCGCCGTATCAAAGGCGGCTTGGTGGTTGACCTCTATGGTGTCGAGTGTTTTCTGCCCGGGTCACAGGTAGCCTTGCGACAGGTACCCGATTTCGACGCCCTGATTAATGAATCAATGGAACTCAAAATTATAAAAATCAACAAAAGCCGACGCAACATCGTGGTCTCCCGGCGCGCGGTTCTTGAAGAAGAGCGCACCAAAATGCGCGATACTCTTCTGAAAGAAATCGAACCAGGCCAGGTGCGCGAAGGCGTTGTGAAAAATATCACTGATTTCGGCGTGTTTATCGATCTTGGCGGCGTTGATGGTTTGCTTCATATTACCGATATGTCTTGGGGCCGAATTAATCATCCATCCGAAATAACCAAGCTTGGCCAGAAAATACAGGTCAAAATTTTGGATTTCGATAAAGCCACTGGAAGAATATCCCTTGGATTAAAGCAACTGACTCCATATCCATGGGAAAACGTCGAGGAAAAATATCCGGTTAACTCTCGTATAAAAGGCAAAATAGTATCAATTACCGATTACGGCGCCTTTGTCGAATTGGAACGTGGAGTCGAAGGACTAATCCACATCTCCGAGATGTCCTGGACACAGCATGTCAAACATCCGTCGAAAATATTGTCGGTCGGCGACACTATTGAAGCCGTAATTTTGAGCGTCGATAAAGAAAACGAAAAAATCTCTTTAGGGCTGAAGCAGCTTGAACCCGATCCCTGGTTGACGCTCGACGTTCGTTATCCCGTTGGCGCTGTCGTTAAAGGAAAAGTCAGAAATCTTACTACTTTCGGCGCGTTTGTTGAAATCGAAGACGGCATCGACGGCCTTGTGCATATTTCCGATATGTCCTGGACTAAGAGAATCCAACACCCTTCGGAAATTATGAAGAAAAATGACGAAATCGAAGTCAAGATAATGGGTATCGACAAGGATAACCGCCGCATTTCTTTGGGACATAAACAGGTCAAAGATGACCCCTGGCCCGAACTGGAACTGAAATACGCCGTTAACACCGAAACGCTCGGCACTATTACGCGTCTACTGGATCGCGGCGTGATTGTCGAACTTGAAGGGGAAGTCGAAGGTTTTGTGCCGACCAATAAGCTTGGCAAGCCCGATATATCCAAACCGGCCGAAGCTTTTTCCGTGGGAGATTCGATTCCGTTGCGGGTGATTGAGTTTGATTCCAAAAACCGCCGAATAATACTTTCGGTCGACGCTTATTACGCCGTTCGCGAACAAGATGAATTAGATAAATTCATTGCCAAACACCCGACGCGTTCAATTAAGCTTCAGGACGTTGTCGAGGGTTCTATCGAAGAGTCCAAGGAAGAAACGAAATTAGACGACCTATCAGAATATCCAGATAAGGGGCAGGTGCCGGAGCAACACGGAGAAAGCGACGTCCAACCTCAAGCATAACGGATTGAATTGGCCATTTAAATTGTTAGATGCCATTACCCTCGGTTAAGCGCCGGGGGTTTTCTATTATGCCTTATATTCGATTCGCCGACAATATGCTGGGGTTGACAGACCAAGGCAACATTCCTTACATTTTCTACCGCTGAAAGGATTTCTTGATGGCCGGTTTGTTTTGTAAGCGATGCTAAATAATAAAGATAAAATTAGACTGCTATTCAGAATCGGTTATGTCTATCACAAGGCGGCATTTGACCCGGTGATAGATTTGCTGATGGATAATCCAAAGTACGACGTCTGGTTTTCCCTTGATTCCGAACGAATACGGCGGTTCGGTTTTTTGGATTTTTCATATAGGGCGCCGATTATTAAAGAATGGGAAAGACATAACTATCGATTTACCGATGATACCAAAGGTTTCGATATCGTAATAACCGGCGACACTTTAAGAAATTCCGCCGACTATGGCAAAACATTATTATGTTTTTTAAATCACGGTACCGGAATAAAAAACCTGTTATATCGAAACCTGGCTAAAGTCCCAAAAGATAAGTATCAAATTTTCGTTGAAGGGCCTCATCGTCTTAATTCTTTGTTAAATTCGCCGGCTCTCGGCAAAAACGAGGTTCACCTGATTGGATTGCCCAAATTGGACTATGTGATTCAGGGAAGATATAATGATAAGCGAGCGCTTTTGGAAAGATGGGGGCTTAATCCTACCAGACAGACTGTTTTGTTCGCGCCGACCTACAAACCGACCTGTTTATATGAAGTTAAAGACTATATCTTCGAA
>JAAYTW010000340.1 GCA_012517955.1 Candidatus Zixiibacteriota bacterium
GAAAGGGCTGGGATTATGAAGCGGATATGTATGTTCGGGACGCTATTATCGGCGGCTATATGCCGCCCTTGGACCAGCTTTACGGCTTTTTGAATTATAAGGGCGGGCAGTCAATCCTGATTTACATGACCGAACTTTATGGTTTGGAATTGATTCCGGAATTGTTGAATAAGGGAAAAACGACATTATCGATGAGCCGGGCGATGAAAATCGTGACCGGTCTGGAGATAAAAAAATTATCGGATGATTGGCAGAAGGAACTCAGGCGGGTATACTGGCCGGAAATTTCCAGAAGAAAGACGGCCGATGAAATCGGCAAGCTTTTAACCGACCACAAGAAAGACGGTTCCATATATAATCAAAATGCGGCCTGGTCGCCGAAAGGCGATAGAATCGCCATTACATCGGATCGGGCCAATCCGCGCGATGGTTACAATGAAAGGTTCAACGAAATCTACGTGATTTCGGCGATTGACGGCAGAATAATCGATAAGGTGGTAAAAGCGGAACGTTCCGGCGATCTGGAATCGCTTCACTCGTACACATCGGGGATGTCCTGGGCTCCCCAAGGGGACAAGCTTGTATTTATCTCGAAATCCAACGGAAAGGACGCCTTGATTTTCTTGGACGTGGATAAAAAGAAAATATACAAGCGATTCCGGCCCGACCTTGACGCCCTGCGCGGTCCCAATTGGTCACCTCAAGGGGACAAAATAGTCGTATCGGGCGTGAAGTCGGGACAATCCGACCTTTATGTGTACGATATCAAAAGCGGGGCGTTTACGCGGTTGACATCAGATGTATACGAGGATATTGACGCCAAATTTTCGCCTGACGGTCGGAAAATAGCTTTCTCGTCGGATCGGCCAAATGACGGCGTGGCCGATTCGAACTACGAGTATGGCCACTACAATATATTCATGTTCGATCTTGGACTTAACACAATAACGGCGGTTACCAGCGACAGCGTTTCCAGCATGCAGCCTGATTTTTCATTTGACGGCAAAATGCTGGCGTATGTGTCTTATCGGAATGGTATCGCCAATATCTATATCCGTGATTTAATTGCCGGCGACGATTATCCTATCACTGATATACTGACGGGAGCATTCTCCCCATCCTGGTCTCCCGAAGGGGATAAAATAGCTTTCAGCGCGTTTAATCAGTATGGGTATGATATCGTGGTAATAAAAGATATTAAACCGGTCAACGAAGATAAAAAACTTCAGCCGACAAGTTATCGGCTCACCGGTAAACTTTTCCCTGAATTGGGGAGACGATTGGCCGAAAAGCCGAAAGAACCGGCAGGCGACAGCGCCGTAATTCAACCGAAAATCGATTATAGCAGGTACGTTTTCAAGGCCGAAGATGAGAAAGTCGAATCTATTCCGCCGGACAGCGTAAATCATGACAGCGTTAAAACCGAAATAACGAGTATCGAAAAGCCGCTCCCCGAGGATATAATCAAGTACCTTGACGCCTACGGCGCCTATAAAAAATACAAGTACAAACCGAAATTCGCTCCGGAGCTGATGATTGGTGGATTTACCTACAATACATTTTATGGGCTTCAGGGGCAATCGTACATTTCGGTAACGGACATGATGGGGAATCATCAGATACAGGCGGCATTCGATATAAATGATTTGTATGTCGACCAATGGAACATTCAACTGGTATATAATTATCTAGCGAAAAGATTAGATTACGGAATAGGGGCTTTTCATTTTAAAAACCTTTATTATGATTATTATTACGGATATTATTTTTCTGACAGGTTGTATGGGATATTAGGGACGGCTAGTTATCCTTTTTCGAAATTCGAGCGTTTGGAATTGAATTTGACGCAGGCGATAATCGACCGCGAATATGAGCTTGATATACCAAATAAATCCACCGGTTTCTTGACAGCCGGTATAAGCTACGTATCGGATAAGGTTATCTGGGGAATCGTCGGACCGGTGTATGGGCAACGCTATAAAATCACGGCGGAAAAATCATTCAAAACATCATCCGACGGATACTCATACACCTCCTACGAGCTGGATTATCGCAAATATATTCATTTTGCCAGCGAATATCATTTCGCAATCCGATTCGCCGCCGGAATGTCAAAAGGAGACAGCGCCAGAGATTACTATCTTGGAGGCACTCCTTATTGGATAGGGCCGGAACAAAAAACGGATAATATCTACAGCGTGAAAGACATTTATATAAATAAGCTGGTGGTTCCGCTAAGGGGATATCGCTATTTCGAATTTAAAGGGAATAATTATTTTTTGTTGAATCTGGAGGTGCGTTTCCCGTTTGTGGACTATCTTAAAATCCGGTTCCCGCTTGGATTGACAATGGGATATATCAGGGGTTCGCTTTTCTGGGATATCGGCGCGGCGTTTGATAAATCGAGCGATTTTCGGTTTTTTGACAAGGCCGAGGGTTTTCCGAAATTGGCAACCCCTAAAAGCGGCATAGGTTACAGTATACAATCGAATCTCGGGATATTTGTTCTTCGCTATGATATGGCTTGGCGTACTGATTTGGACA
>JAAYTW010000341.1 GCA_012517955.1 Candidatus Zixiibacteriota bacterium
ATTGCAGCCATCAGGGCATAGCCAGCAAACCGAAGGCGTCCGCTGCATCAACCAGGTACGGACTTTATAACGAAAGGAATCCGACATCAGGGCGCCAACCGGGCAATATTCGACCGTGTTGCCGGAAAATTCATTAGCGTATTGGATTTCCTGCGGGATATCAATATGCGCGAAAGCGCCGCGCTTGAACATACCAATATCAGTACTGCCGGCCAGGTCGCGGGCAATTCGAACGCATTTATAGCACACGATACATCGATTTCTATTGAGCCAGATTTCCGGCCCAAGCCTTAAATCGTCGAAACCAAGATTTGTCCCTTCCTGGAATCGGACTTTACGTTCGCGATACCTGCTTGTGGGTGGGCCATATTTATAGGTCAGGTTTTGAAGCGGGCATTCGCCGCCTTTGTCGCAAGTCGGGCAATCGAGCGGGTGGTTAATCAGCAGAAACTCGAGCACCGCTTTTCGGGCCTCAATCACTCTGTCGGATTCGGTTTTCACAATCATGCCGGGTCCGACCGGAGTCGCGCAGGAGGCCACCAGCTTAGGCGATTTTTCGACTTCAACCAGACACATGCGACAGGCACCGACCGATTTGAGTCGTTCGTCGTAACAGAACGTGGGGATTTCGATTCCCAGGCGTCGAGCGGCCTCCAGAATCAGCGTGCCCGGTTCGACCTCAATTTCCCGTCCATCGATAGTCAGTTTAATCAAATCGGCCATGTTTATTCGAACCTCGGTCCAAGTTCGACCATACATTTCTTATGCTTGATATGGTATTCATATTCATCGCGGAATAGTCTAATCGACGTTCTCACGGAAGGCACCGCCGCATCGCCTAACGGGCAAATCGTATTGCCTTCGATATTGTCGCAGATATCCAGTAATAAATCCAACTCTTCGGTGCGGCCTTTGCCATGTTCTATGCGATGGAGTATTCGGTACATCCAGAGCGTTCCCTGTCGGCAGGGAGTGCATTGCCCACAGGATTCGTGTTGATAGAATCGGGAAATCACGTAGGCGGCTTTAACGATACAGGTGGTCTCATCCATGACAATAACCCCGGCCGAACCAAGCATCGAACCAGCCTCCGCCAGCGATTCGAAATCCATATTGACATCGATTTTATCTCCGGTGAGCATGGGAACCGACGACCCGCCGGGGATTACCGCCTTAAGGCTTTTATCGTTTTTTATACCGCCGGCGTAATCGAATAGAAGTTCGCGCATCGATACCCCCATAGGAAGTTCATAATTGCCGGGTTTGTTAACATGCCCCGATACGCAGAATATTTTCGTGCCGGGCGACTTGGGCGTACCGTATGACTTAAACCAATCGGCGCCGTTGGCTACGATAGGCGGAAGATTACAGAGGGTTTCGACGTTGTTGATAATCGTAGGGCAGCCATATAATCCGGCGACCGCGGGAAACGGCGGCTTAACGCGCGGATAACCCGGGCCGCCCTCAAGCGATGTCATAAGGGCCGTTTCTTCACCGCAGATATAAGCGCCGCCGCCGCGATAAAGCGTGATATTTAAATCGAATCCCGAACCTAATATGTTTTTGCCGAGATATCCTTTAGTTGACGCCTCGGCAATCGCTTTTTCCAGAAGTCTGGCTTCAGCGGCGAATTCACCGCGGATATAGATGAACGCCTGATGGCAGTTAATCGCGTAGGCGGCGATTATGGTACCCTCGATAAGCAGATGCGGATGTTCCCGCATCAACTGACGGTCTTTAAAAGTACCGGGCTCGGACTCATCGGCATTAACACAGAGATAGACCGGTTTGGTGTTGTCTTTGGGGATAAAAGTCCATTTGCGACCCGTGGGGAACCCTGCTCCTCCTCGCCCGCGTAATCCCGAATCGATAACGATTTGAGTGATTTGTTCGGGCGAATATTCTTTCAGGGCTTTGGCCAAAGCGGAATAACCACCGTGCTTTTCGTAGACGTCAATTTGGTCGTCGTCAGGAATAGGTTTAAGCAAAATAGGTTCGAAACTCATTCCTGCCGCCTCAGCTTTTCCAGAATCCGATCGACTTTTTCTCTGGTGAGATTTTCATAATAAGTGTCGTTTATCTGCATTACGGGGGCCGTTCCGCACGAGCCGAGACATTCGACGGTAACCAGCGTGAATAAGCCGTCGGCAGTGGTCTCGCCCACCTCGATTTTCAACTTTTCTTTTAGATATCGCACAAGTTCATCCGCGCCCATCAAGGTGCATGATATATTATGGCATACCTGGATAAGATATTTCCCCACCGGCGCGATTGGGAACATCGTGTAGAAATTGGCGCCCTCCTCGAAATAAATATCAGGGACACCTGTTCTGGCCGCGATTTCGGCGATAGCCGCTTTATTGAGGTAACCGAATTGCTCATAAACGAGATGAAGCGCCGGAAGGACAATCGATTTTTTTTCGGGGAAAACGACAAGCAGCTTTTCCAGACGTTCAATCGTGCTTTTCGTAAGAATGCTTTTATCGGCTTTATTCATAGATTGCCTATCTATCAATTTCCCCCAACACGATGTCAACCGAGCCGATAATCGCTATCAAATCGGAAATCATCCTTCCTTTAGCCAATTTGTTCAATGCGGAAATGTTGACGAAGGATGGAGGACGAAAATGCACCCGATACGGCCTCTTTGTGCCATCGGAAACCAGATAACAGCCAATCTCCCCTTTGGGCGATTCGATGCTGTGATAAACATCCCCTTCCGGCGGACAAAAACCGTCGACCCATATCTTAAAATGATGAATTAATTGCTCCATTCCCTTAAGCACTTCCTCTTTTGGCGGCGGGGCTATCTTGCGGTCCTCCGTGATATAAGGGCCTTCAGGAAGCCCCTCGAGAGCTTGTCTGATTATTCGCAACGATTGGCGCATCTCCTCAATACGACATTTGTAGCGGTCGTATGTATCCCCGTTTTTCCCGAGAGGCACGTCGAATTCGAAATGGTCATAGCACGAATAAGGGTTGGCTTTGCGGATATCCCAATTCACGCCGCTTCCCCGTAACAATGGGCCCGACAGCCCGGATTTTATGGCCTCTTCCCCGCTTATTTTACCCACTCCGACAGTACGGTTTTTCCAGATACGGTTTTCCGTGAGCAAATCTTCATATTCATTAATTTTATTTGGCATTATATCAAGTATTTCTTTAATGCGCTTATCGAAGCCGACCGGAACGTCTTTGGCCAATCCTCCAACCCGAAAATAGGATGACATCATGCGAACGCCCGAAACGAATTCGTATATCTTGAGAATTTTTTCACGTTCGCGAAAACAATAAAGGAATAATGTCATCGCGCCTATATCTGTTGCGTGGGTTCCCAGCCAGACAAGATGAGAATTGATTCGGGTTAACTCAGTTAAAATCACGCGCAGATATTGAGCCCGAAGCGGCACATCCACCTGCATCAGTTTTTCAACGGCCATGACATAGACGAGATTATTAGACATGGGCGCTAAGTAATCCATGCGGTCGGTCATCGTCAAAGCTTGGGTGTAAGTTTTTGATTCCATCGTTTTTTCTATGCCGGTGTGAAGGTAGCCTACTATCGGTTTGGCGTTGACTATAACTTCGCCATCGAGTTCAATCTGAATCCGTAAAACTCCGTGAGTGGCGGGATGTTGCGGCCCGATATTGAGAATCATCGTTTTATCGCCCATCTTCAGTTCCTCTCCGGGTTGGTTGGGCGAATCTGAACGTTTCCGCGATTATGGCTGAATTCCGGCAATTCATATGTTAGAGGAAAATCTTTGCGTTGGGGATAGCCGACCCAGTCATCATCCATAAGTATCCGGCGAAGGTTAGGATGGCCGGTGAATTTGATGCCGAACATATCATATACTTCGCGTTCCTGCCAATCAGCGGTATCCCACAAGCAGGTCAAGCTGGGAACCTCCTCGTTTTCGGAAATTCTAATTTTCAACATAACGCGATGGTGGTAAGGTATCGAATATAAAGAGTATATGATTTCGAAACGTTTTTCTCTTTTGTCCAAATAATCGGCCGCGGTAATCATCGAAAGAAAGTTAAAGCCAAGATTCTGATTATCCCTAAGATAACGGCAGAGTTCGATTAATCGGTCTTTTCTGACATAAAATTTGACGTCACCGCGATAAATCGCCGATGATTCGATATCATCAGCGCAATCTTTTTCAATCTGGGATTTTAGCTGTTCTGGAAGCATCAAGCTCTTTTTAACTTTTCGTTTTCGATTTTTTTATGAAGCTTCATTATGCCATCAATCAACATTTCGGGATTAGGGGGGCATCCGGGAACATAAATATCCACTGGTATCACTCGGTCAACCCCTTGCACGATAGCGTAGTTATTGAATATCCCGCCGCAGGAAGCGCAAGCGCCCATCGAGATTACATATTTAGGATTGGGCATCTGTTCGTAAAGCTGTTTGATAATCGGGGCCATCCGAACAGACAGGCGACCGGCCACGATCATCAGGTCGGCTTGACGGGGCGAAGGCCGCATGACTTCCATGCCGAAACGGGCTAAATCGTAACGCGAAGCGAAAGTCGACATCATTTCGATAGCGCAACAGGCAAGTCCGAAACCGAGCGGCCACAGCGATGATTTATGCGCCCAATTCACCATCTTTTCGACGCTGGTGAGCATGATACCATCGGGGAGCGAATCAATTATTCCCATTTCAGAACCCCTTTTCCAACTATATAGAAATACCCAATCAGGAGAATCAGCATAAAAACGCCCATCTCGATTAGGCCGAACACTCCCAAATCTTTAAAGACAAGCGCCCAGGGAAATACAAACACTACTTCAATATCAAACACAATAAAGATGATTGCAATAAGATAGAATTTGACCGAGAATCTATCGCGAGCATCGGTTTCAGGAATAATACCGCATTCATATGGGGCAAGCTTGCGCTTGCTATAAGTTTTGCGGGCAAGTAACTCCGGCAGATAGGCCATCGCCACCACCGTGACAATCACTAAAGCCGCCAAAACCGCTATCGGGAATAAGGTTTCAAACATTTTCTCAAATTGCCGTTTGCCTGAATAACTTCTTTACCACACGCGCCAGCTTCAAGTCATTGATTTTACTATTTTCGCGATTTTTGTCAATCATTATTTCATCGCCGGATTTCGATGAGTTCGCCTTTCAAGAAATCTTTTTCAACCGAATTAACGGCAACCAACACCAGTTTTTTTGTCAAATCTTCATCGCTGACGAACCGAACCTTCAGAAAATTGCCTGTAGTGGCCACTGCCAGGCCGTTGGAATCGCGCGATTCGACTATGGCATCGAGAGTTTTACCTACGAAGCTGTTTAGGTGCGCCGCTTTCTTTTGTATGGCGAGTTCCTGAAGGATTTCGCGCCGCTGATTTTTGACAGCCGGGTTTATCTTATCGGGCATTTCAGATGCCGCGGTGCCGGGTCGGTCGGAATAACTAAAAACGTGAAGATGGTGAATCGGGTGATTTTCAATCATCGACCTGGTATTGGTAAAATGCCTATCCGATTCGCCGGGGAAACCGACGATAATGTCGGCACCAATCGTTGATTTCGGCCGAACGGAAATCAGTTTTCGAATAGCATCACTAATGGCGGAAACTTTATAACCCCGATTCATTTTAGTCAAAATTTCATCGTCTGCTGACTGAATTGACAAGTGGTAATGTGGGCAGATTCGCGAATCATCAGCGAGCAATTGGAGCAAATCATCGGAAATCTCGTTTGGTTTCAAGGATGACAATCTTATTCGGGGAATATCGGTATTAACTAATATCTCATCGATAAGGGCCGCCAAATCTCCGCCGCCGTAATAGTATTTGCCGATATGCACCCCGCTTAATACGATTTCGTTATAGCCGTTGAAAGCCAGCCGATTAATTTCGTTGATGATATTACAGACATTTCGAGAACGCGGCTTGCCCCTGGCTCTCCAGATAACGCAGTATGAACACCGGTCATCGCAGCCATCCTGGATTTTGACGAAAGCCCGGCTGTGGCCTTTCATGGTTGAAATAGAAAGCATTTCCTGCTTTTCGATATGGGAATCTATCCCAAGCAGTTTCAGTATTTGCTTTGGAAGGTCTTCTTTGTTGGAGTTGTCGCCAAGCAGAGAAATGCCATCGATTTTTTCCAACGCTGACTTGTCGATTTCTGCGTAACATCCGGTAACGACAATTTTGGCGTCAGGCGACCGACGGTGGGCTTGACGTATCAACTGGCGCGAGCTTAAATCGGCGCGGCTGGTCACGGTACATGTATTTATCACGTAAATATCGGCCTTTTCGCTGAATGGAACAGTTTCGATTCCGTACGGTTCGAGGGCTTCCGCTATCGCCTGAACCTCGTATTGATTAAGTTTACAGCCTGCCGCTGAAAATGCCGCCTTATACATACATCACGCCAACTATTAATACGGCAATCTGGTTTCCTGAAGCGAAATATTTTCTCTATGAAAAAGCATAATGATGGCGATTTCCTGTTACAAGCGGATTTGATTGCGGGGCGAATACAGCGCCATCCGCGAACGCCACCAGGAATCAAATCGCGGTATAGCGCAGAAGGCGAAAATGCCGAGCGCGAAACCGGCGATAAGGTCAATCACATAGTGATGACGGAGATAAACCGTCGATAATATCAAACCGATACAGAACGGCAGCATAACCCAGAAAGTCGGTTTGGTGTATTTCCAGGCGAACATTAAGGATAACAAGGTAACGGCGGCATGAAGCGATGGGAAAGCGCAGCGGGAATCGTTGGGGAAAATGCTGATAATCGAGGATTCGACATTATGTAAGGGAGTCCCTTCGAAAGTAACCGTAAAAAACGGTTTTAATACGATTCGGGGAGGCGCCGCGGGGAAAATCACATATAAGAAATAGCCGCAATAGAAACACAAAATGACGGTGACCAATGTGTTGCGAAATTCAGCGCGGCGTTTTTGGAATAACAAAACGGCGGCAACCAGCGGCGCGAAAATGAAAAATATCATATAGCAGAACGAAAATATCTCGGTAAGCGTTGGATTGATGAACCGCTGGGCCCAGACACAGGGCTGGACCCCGAACAGCCACTGGTCGATTGCGATAAGCGAGTTGTGGATATCATGCGAATTGGCGAAATGGACGGTATCGTGCAAGTTGGTGTAGATAGCAAGACAATAAGCGAACGGGAGCACATCTCGGAGAAACCACCAGTTGGGTCGAAGCCGGGCTATTATAATCGCGATGATAATTATTATTACGACAGCGATTAGCCGTTGCATATCGCCTTTGAACACGTTGGGAATATGGCCTTGATTATAAAAGAAAACATAAGCTTTGATTGTAAGATAAGTCATCGGCCAGAAAAAGACGAACGCGATAAACTCCTCTGGCCGCATCGAGAAAATAAAGCGTTTCCAGCGGGGAACCGGTCGGCCGTTTGGCGCGATAAGGTTCTCCCCCACGTTTTCTTTGAGTTCAAGCATCGGGGATTATATAAGAAATGGGTGAGAGAAGTAAAAGGGATTTTAATGATGTGTCTGCGCCAGGATGTCGTCCGCTAAACGCGACTCCAACCTAACGCATAAAATATCGCTTTCGGGATATCATTTATTGTGCGGTCAGGTCTCCGTACCTGACCGCCGCTGTCGGGTGCGGAGAGCCGACAGCGCGAAAACTCTGGATTCCGGATCGCGTCCCGTGGAAACGGGATTTATCCGGAATTACAATACAATTTAATAACGGCAGGATCACAGGGATCCTGCCCTACAAGTTAATGTCAAGACCACCCGCCTTCGGCGGGTCTTGATCTAAAAAATACCCGTACTGACTCTATTACCGATCCCACGGCAAGCCGTGGGTTACCAATTCGTATATTTACGCGGTCGCAAGAATCTCCAGCAGGCGCATGGCGGCGAGTTTGCCCTTCTC
>JAAYTW010000342.1 GCA_012517955.1 Candidatus Zixiibacteriota bacterium
ATCGATGTCATGCGCTGTATCGATAAGCTCGATCGAATCGGTTTCGATGGCGTAAACGAACTTCTGCAAAAAGGGCGCAAAGACCCAACCGGCGATTTCACGCCGGGCTGCTATCTTACCCCCGAACAAATCGCCCCGATTCTGGCGTTCCTGAAACTCGATTGCTCCAGCCGCCGCAAATTCCTGGCCGGGGTCGAACCGATAGTCGAAAGCGCCGAGGGCAAAGCCGGGGTGGCTGAATTGGTAGAGATGGATTCGGTGCTCACCGCGGCAGGGTATGGCGACAATCAGGTGATTTTCGACAGCCAGATAGTACGCGGACTGGCCTATTATACCGGCCCCGTCTATGAAGCCGTGCTTACTATACCAACCATCGATGAAGATGGTAAGCCGGTGCAATTCGGAAGTATCGCCGGGGGCGGCCGCTACGATTCGCTTATTGAACGGTTCACCGACCAGAAAATGCCCGCTACCGGGGCCTCCATCGGAGTTGACCGCCTGTTGACTGCTTACGCGGCCCGCCAAACCGCTGAAAACGCCATCCTCGCGCCGGTGCTGGTTACCGTGATGGACAAACCGCGGCTGGCCGATTATCTGGCGATGGCCAAAGAATTGCGTCAGGCCGGAATCGCCGCCGAATTATATCTCGGACAAAAAGGATTTCGCGGCCAGATAAAGTACGCCGACCAGAAAAAAATGCCGGTCGCGGTTATCGCCGGCGAAGATGAATTCAATAAGGGAGAGGTTACGCTCAAAGACCTTCGCCTGGGAGCGCAATTAGCCGCCGGAATATCCGACCGCGATAAATGGCGAAAGGACCAGCCGGCGCAAATCCAGGTGCCACGCTCAAAATTAGTGGACGGAGTAAAAGAGATTCTGGCCAGGTACTCGCCGAAATAACGGGCGCTTAGTATCCTGATAACAAAATTCGGCCATAATTCACATAATTAAATTTCGATTATTCATAAAATTCGCCATACGATTAAAAAGGCGGCCCCGATAATCTCGGAACCGCCCATCAGGACAAACTATCAGGTGCGATGAGGTGTTAGTTATCGCCGGACAGTTTGGGAGAGATCGCTTTGTCGTTTCTTAAAACCGGCGGCGGGAAAAAATGGCAGTAACTTAATTGAGCCGTACCCTTAAAATAGGCGACCAATCTCGTGATATCCGAACCCCTGAACTCGCAGTTGCCGTTGACATCTCCAGTGACATATAAATATGCCCCTGTGGAGTCCATATAACAACTATCGCGTGGTGCCGGACCGGTGCCTTTGAAATAACGCACACCATAAGTAACATCGCCGCCCATACGCTGGCCGTCGCTGTTGATGTCGCCGATTAAATATGAACATCCGCCGGTTACAGCGAAGGAAACCGGTATATTGATGCTGGGCGTGTTGGGATCGTTGGATAAGACATCGATTCGACCATTGTATATTCCCGCCGGCATCTGTGACGCGTCAAGAGTTATTGTAACGTCGACAGGCGGCGAACCCGGAACTATGGAACCGGAACGGATATCGGTCAGAAGCCATCCTGGCTCCCTGTTAACCGAGAAATAATACCGTGTCGGATATGCGCCTGAATTATCGCATGAAATATCGGTCCAAAGAGAGGGTGCCACGAAAATCCAGTAGTCTCCCGGCATCACGGAAACTTGTAGAAGCGCCGTACTGCAGGGATCCGCCAACGCCACATCGAGAATAGTTGGGTTAACGCAGCCGCTTGCCGCGTCAATAATTCCAAACTGAAGCGGAAATTCGGCTTTTGCCTCACAGGTCAGGTAACTTGGCTGGGTTACGCTGAGTATATACCAATCCGTATCGCGTGTCTGGGGCGTTGCCCAGGCCGTGCCGCAAACCGTAGTACCGATAGTATAAGGTTCATACTCGTTCGGGGTGACTGTGCATCCGCCGTTAAAATTATCGCCGCAAGCTTCCGCTTCGGTTAAACCGCCGGGAGGACATTCGATGGTGCAAGGTTGATATTCGAAGAATTCAAGTCTGTAATTTCCGCCGGTTGTTCCAGCCCCATCTACCACGATATAATATGTATTTCCCGCGTATAGCTGGATCTCGGGCAAAAATGAACCTAACACGCCCGAACGATAATCGTCATTGCATGCCACTTCATTATATTCATCATTCTCGAAAATGTAGAGCTCGGTATCGTAATCAGAGATTAAGGTCGCCGCCGTGATAACGATATCATTAGCGGGAGTGTAAGCATAGACTACATCGGGGGCGGTTGAACCACCGCAGCTGCTCGAATAATCGTTGAACGCGCTGGAGGTGTTGCCATTATCGTAGTAGGGCAGGCTTGATATAATGACCGCCGATGAAATATCCTCGCCGCCCTGAAGTATCATGCCTGGCTCTCTTTTCCTTTGAGGCGCTGGTGCTCCAACTTCCTTGTTTTTGGTTTCAGGTTTGGCGCTGCCAAGATATGTGTTTTCGGGCGTAAGTCGATGGTCGCCGCCTTGGCCAATTAGACCTCGAGGTGTAGGATTTTGCGTAACGCGAATATCATATTCAAGCGCCGCGTAACCAACATTAGCTATCGTTAGAGTGTCGGTAAATTGATTTCCTGTTTGCGCCGAACCGCTGATTGATTCGGGTGAATATTCGATTTCAGGATATCCGGTGCTGCTTACGGTGATTATGTAAGGACCCATGGCCGCGCCTGGTATGGTTATTATCGGATAGTAATATGTGCCGGCCTCAAGCCCGTTAAAGGTAATCGTGATATTGCCGTCGCCGCAATGCCAATTATCGTAAGAGCTAAAATAAATCTCATTACCGTCGCAGGGACAAGTATTATACATTACGACATAGTTCTGTGTTCTAACCGGCATACTACCGCACTGAGTAAGGGTTATATCCATCGTGGTTTCGAGCGTGAACGCCACCCAAGCTTCAGGAACCGAACCGAGATCGGGACAATCGACGGTGGCTCCGGTGTTGTCGCCGGTGAATACAAGAGGGGTACCAGGAATCAGAGTCTGCGGTGTGACATCGACACAGTTGTCATTGGGTGGGGGAAGAGGCGGATCTTCGGCAGTGAGCGTGGCGATATAATTGGATGGACAAGGAAAGCCCGAGAAGAAATAGGGGGAAACGAATAGATAATAGTCGCCGGGAGATGCGTTGGCTTCGATAGTAATGGTATCCCCCGAGACCGCCCTGCCGTTGCTCATAGGACTGATTGATTGGCAATCGCCGGCCGCGAAAATGAAACACTGCATGGCGAATTCGGCAACCACCGTCCATTTTATCGTTTTCGGTTGCGTAAGCGATAGTATATACCAGTCAGTGTCCCGATAATTGCCGCTTTCGGTATGCCAGGTTCCGCTTGAACCATATATGGTCTGTCCGATAGTAATCGGCTGGAAAACAGGGACATCCGAGTTGCAACCGCCGTTATAATTATCCACATATCCCTCGCCGCAATCGGGCTCGCCTTCCGGTATTGAACCTGCCGGAGGATTCAAAACGGGCGTTTCGTAAATTTCAAAATTGTAATTGCCCTGGCTGGTATAATAGCCGTCGACAACCATATAATAGGTGTTGCCGCTTTCCATCAGCAAATTATCAACGCCACCCGACGGCATGCAAAAATCGTAATAGCTGTTACAGAGGAGCAAATTGGTCGTGTCATTTACGTAAACGAACAGCACCGTATAGAATTGCGAGCCGCACATATGAATGTTTACGTACATGTTTCGATTGGGCGTGAACGCATAGACGACATCGGGACCGCCGAATCCGCCGCAAGATGATAATTCGAAATCGTTGTTGTAACCGACGGTAGTCCCGGCATCCTCAAAAGGCAGGCTGGTGATTACAAACGCATTTTCGATATTGTCGCCTCCCTGAAGAATTGTCGATGGTTGAGGTTTCGGTTCGATTGGTGGGATTGTCGGGCTAATTTGCGGAATGTTTTTTTCTGCCGCTCCCCAGTAAAAATGCGATTGGGCCGCGTTCGTCGAATTATCAGCGATTATCCCGGTGGCGGCCAGTCCAATCGCCCACCATAATCCGATTAGCATAAAAGCGGTTAAAAACGTTCTTTTCATTTTTCCTATCTCTCAAACATTGTGGTTTATTGAGCTGCAAAATTTCATTACCTGATTTCCGCATGTTTCTTTGTATGCTTTTTAACGTCTCTTTTATTTATTTGATTTCCTTGATCACCGTTTGGTCGATAAAATCCCATTTAGTATAGCTTAATTGAGTAAAACCCCACGACAAGAGGAAAAAAACCGATTGACAAAAGGAACGCTCTCGAAGATAATGCTTTCATGGCAAGGCGGGGGCCGACTTCGGTGATTTCAGGCTATTTAACGCTTACCTGGTGTTCCGATGGCGCCCCCTCCTTTCTTTTTTCGTTTGGTGGTTCGCGGAAGATTCGTTTTTCATATTACTGCTCCTTGCTTTGGTTTTTCTTTCAAACCGTGATTTCTCCCGGCCGATTACGGTTTATTGTCATTTGATTCAGATTGATTGTATTTTTCGGAATCTAATCCCAGGGCGTCCAGGTCATCGGCCCTTTCCCAAATAGTTTCAAATAAAATCTTTAAGCTGCCGGCGAGGCTTCGGTGTTCTATAATCTGAGTCGTGCCCGATGGCTTATGTTGAATCGGATCTTCCAGAGTAAAGACTACTATTCGCTCATCTATAATCATCATTTTAATGGGAATCTTTTTTATTATTCTAGCCTGCTCACCGGCTTCCCTCGCCAGAGTGATATACTCATAAAGCCAACGTCTTTGATCTTCGGTTTCGGGATATTGATAAATACATTTGCTGACAACCCCTTTTTCAAGCGATACTTTTTCATGCTCGATCTGTTCAATAATTTGCTGGCGCGAAATCAGGGTGGGGGGCATGCTGAAAACCAGCACCTCTTTTTCGGCGCCGTCAATTAATTGCAAAATGCGCTTTTGAAGCGGCAGCGAGTCTTTGATTATTTCAATATAATCGAGAGGGTCGGTTTCGGTTCGCCCTTTTTCATAGAGAGGACAAAGGCGATCTACCAAACCATCCGCGGTTTTTATGCTCTGGGCAAGCTCATTTTCTTTCTGTTTTATCTCATCGCGAAGCTTTCGAAGTTGTGACTCCAAACGCTCTTTTTCTTCCTCGATAAATTTTTCTTTCAACGCCGATGGATTCATCGCGCTATACCTTTTAACTTTTCCGGGAATGGTCTGACAATAACCGCGGGCTGTCAAAGATTCAAGCGTTTCATATACTTTCGCCCGCGGTATACCCGCAATCCGAGCCACTTCGGCGGCCGTTAGGCTGGTTCTTTCCAAAAGCGACAAATAGCTTTTGGCTTCGTAACTATTCAATCCAAATTTGTCAAGGTCCTTTAAAATTAGCTTTGCCCTCAATTTATCAGCTCCATTTCGTGTGATGGTGATTGTGGTTGCTTCTCATTGCTTTTCCTAAGCCGTTGTCAATCATCGCAATTGCTGTTACTACCACAACTATCATATTAGTAGTAGTAACAAAATATATGGCGATGCTTCTTTTGTCAAGAAAAAAATTCCTTCATAATAAAAATAGA
>JAAYTW010000343.1 GCA_012517955.1 Candidatus Zixiibacteriota bacterium
GACAAATGCGAAATTTTGATAGGTCGCGACTGACCTTGCGGCGCCGTCGAAAATTGTCGTGGAAACGCTGGTTGGCGCGCGAAGATCCCCTATATCGAGAACCAATAAACCGCCGTTCATGTCGGCAACGTAGGCATAGTCGCCGCTCACCGAGACGTCGCGAGCATCTCCAGGAGTGTTATATGAGCTCAACAAAACCGGATTATAGGGATTAGCAATATCCACGATTGAAATGCCTTGGTTTTGTTTGGATAAGTACGCAAGGCTACCGTCTATATGGATATTGAAAATATTATCGGGCATACTGAGGGAAGTCGCCAGCACAGGGTCGTTTGGTATGTAGACATCCAATACCAACAATTCGTTCCCATTGGCAATAAAAGCGTACCCATTGGAGATTCGCGATGCATAACTGAAACCGGTTGTCGGGTAGCGGCCGATGACGTTCGGATTGGCTCTGTTTGAAATATCGACTACCGAAAAGCCATAGGACGCGGATGAAACGTAAGCAATGTTGTCATTTACTGTTACGTTGATGGCGCCTTTAGGGTTATAATGCCCAACCGGCGCGATGGATGATAAATCGGAAATATCGACGATTTCAAGGCCGTTATTGTTTTCAGAGATATAAAGAAGATTACCGGCTTTGAAAAGAGCATTTGCGGTACCAACGGTAACATATTCGGCTACGGCCGCCGGGCTGATTGGGTTGGAAATATCAAGAACGTGCATGCCGTAATCGCCGTCAGCAATATAGGCGTAATCGCCGTCTACACGCATTTCAAATGATGTGCCGCCCGTGGCGATGCTTCCAACGAAATTAGGATCCATCGGATCAGAGATATCAACAATACTTATGCCGGCGGTATTATTGGCGATATATGCGTAATCGCCAATCACATGGATATCATAACAGGGATTTGCCAAGTCAAGGTCGCCGAGCATGAAAGGATCATTGGGGTCACTGACATCGACTATTTGAAGGCCGTCGTTGAATGTCCCCATATAGGCATAATTACCTACCACTTGGACTGCGCACGCATATCCGGTCAAGGGACATTGGCCGGCCAATACCGGATTGGCGGGATCAGTGACGTCAATCAGCTGCAGGTTATTGAAATTCGCAACGTATAGGTAATTTCCGTACTGGTAGATTCCATATGGATTCCCCAATGTGCTCTGAACCGCCAATAGTACTGGAGCTGCGGGATTGCTTAGGTCATATATTCGGATACCTTCAAGATGGCGGGCTACATAAAGATAAAGTTCCGATAAAAATAAGCACGATCCACCGGCGCCGAAATATTCTTTGAATATAATATACGGATTCTGGGGATTGGAAATATTGAAGACCGCCAATCCGTTTGCCATCACACAATAAGCGTACTGGCCCGAAATCTCGACATCCCTGATATCATTCCAAAGCGTGGAACCAATGTAATTGATATCATCGGCGACAGCTGAAACCGACAATAAGATAATCAGGCATGAAATCAAGCAGAAAACCCTGGATGTTTTCATAAAATCCCTCCTTAGTTTTTAAATATCATCATTTTTAAGATTTTATCGGCGATAAGGTCAGCCGAATTCAGATTCATGTCAAGTTACTCAATCCGGAGTGTTTCGGGCGACCAGGCTGATTGGCATAAGGTATTTATTGGTATTGACATATATGCGAAACATCGATGTTGCAAATATGGTTGACACATATTATCGGATAGCGTATTTTCTGTAATTAAATTTGGAGGGAATGATGAATGAATTAGCCGGCAAAGTCGCATTAGTGACGGGGGGAACCAAAGGCATAGGCAAGGCGATATCACTTAAGTTGGCGGAACTCGGCGCGGACGTAGTAGTCACTTTTCTGCGGAGTCGTAATGCGGCTGATGCGATTATCGACCAGTTGAAGAGTTTGGGGACTAATCCTCATGCCATTAGAATCAATATGGGAGCACAAGAAAAACTGCCCAAAATATTCACGGAGATAAAAGAAAAATACGGTCGCCTGGATATATTAGTTTCGAACGCCGCCTTAGGAATCTACACATCGGCATTGGATATTAACGACAAGGCTTGGCAGCTTTCTATGAACACGAACGCAGAGGCATTTCTTCAATGTGTCAAATTAGGCCAGGAATTGATGCCCAACGGTTCCAAAATCGTGGCATTATCGTCGCTGGGTTCCGTGCGTTATATCGACGGTTATGCCGCTATTGGAGCGTCGAAAGCGGCAATCGAAACCCTTACTCGTTATTTCGCCTATGAACTGGCTCCCCGACACATAAATGTTAATACGGTATCGGGCGGATTTATCGACACGGACGCCTTAAAAGGCTTCCCCAGTTACGATAAGATGGTCGAAGAAGTGATTCGCCGCACTCCTTTCAGGCGTGTCGGCAACGTCGATGATATCGCAGACGTAGTTGTATTCCTCTGCACAAAAAAAGCCTCCTGGATAACCGGCCAAGTTATAGTAGTCGATGGCGGTTACTCTTTGGCATAGTTTAACCGCCGATTATCTGTGTATTTTTGCTTGAGGCGATTGAGTATCGCTTTCACCTTGACGATAAAAATATCGTGATTATATTAATTTGAGGCTTGATAAAAATGAGTCTTCAATACTTTAGATATATTATTGGGGCGATTCTTATTTTTGCCTTTGCCGGCCGCGGGACGATAGCCTCGGCGCAACCCGCCTATTTGGATTCGATGCTTATTGTACGAGTGATATATGATAAACCCAACGTAAAAGCGCTGTGTGGTAATTTAGGAATGACGCCCTTATTTGAAGGAAATGGCAAATTTTGCGATTATGTTATCAATAAGGAGCAAATAATACAAATCGTTGAAAGCGGTTTAAAGTTCGAAATCATATCAAAAAAAACGCTGTTCCCATCTTCCATAACCAACATTGCGGTCGATTCATTCTACCATACCTACGCCGAGATGGAAAATCAGCTGATTTCAAGAATGGCAGCATACACGGAGATTGCCAAGGTTGAAACGATTGGATTTTCCCAGCAGGAACAGCGAGCTATTTACGCGTTTAAAATATCCGACAACGTCGGCATCGATGAAGATGAACCCGTCGTTTATTTTGATGGGGTTCATCATGCCTGTGAAGTAATGGGGTTGGAGATTTGTTTAGCTTTGATTGACACTTTGCTTTTGAACTATGAATCTGATTCGACAATAGCGAATCTGATTAATAATACCGAAATATGGCTGGTGCCGCTGGTCAACCCGGATGGTCACTACGCGGTGATGAATGACATATCTCATTACTATAGAAAAAACGGGCGCGATTTAAACAATAACGGAATACTATATGAGTATTCATGCAACGACTGGTGGACATGCCCGACCGAAGGAATTGATTTAAACCGGAACTATGACTGGCACTGGGAGGAAGGCGGCCAGACGGAGCCCACAAGTTATTATTATCGTGGAGCCTATGCAGGTTCCGAATCTGAAAATCAGGCCGTAACCAGGTTGCTAACAAGAATAAAACCCCAACTTTCCGTAACCTATCATAGTTATGGCGAGATTATATTCTATCCCTGGGATTTAAATGGCAGACAAGCGCCGGATTATTACACGCTGTACGCCATCGCATATGGACTGGCTCAGAGAATTCAAAAAGAATCGGGCAATCAAAATTATGATATTTCGCCGACTGATGGGTTGACCGGTATGGCCGGAAATTGGCAATATGGGCGATTAGGCGCTCTATCATTCACAATCGAGACGATACGCTATTATGATTTTTTGGTACCATTTGAAAGGTATAATAGAATTGTCCGCGAAA
>JAAYTW010000344.1 GCA_012517955.1 Candidatus Zixiibacteriota bacterium
CCTGTTGGTCGGGCGATTATGCTTGGACCCAAATGCAATTCGATTTGAACGCTTACTCGGGAAACAGTGTTCGAGTTCGTTTCCGATTCGGAACCGATAGCTCGGTAAATTACGAAGGCTGGTATATCGATGATATCATCGTTACCGCCGCCGTATGCGACAGTACCCCAAGCGGTACTATTACCGGCACGGTCAGCGATTCACGGGGTACGCTCAATGCGGTAATCGTAACGGCCAACGACGGCGCCGGACATACCGGCGTCGATACTACCGCCAGCAATGGCATCTATTCCATAATCGTCCCCGAAGGGAATTACGGATTAAGCTTTCATCAAATCGACCATAGGGATACATCGTTAACCGGCATTATCGTCGTCGGCGATAGCACAACTACGGTCAATATGACCATGCAACGTTTGCCCGGAAGTATAAGCGGCACCGTAACCAACGGAGGTTCAGCCATAGCGAACGTGATTGTCTCAATAAATGATTTCGGGTTAATTGATACGACCAATAGCGTCGGCGCGTTCGGTTTCACCAATCTGGCTGACACCACTTACAGCCTGTCATTTTCTCATCCGGCTTATCTGGATACGACAGTAAGCGGCATATTGGTTACGCCCGGCGATGCCACTACCCGCGATGTCGTGATGAAAAAACGCAACGGCTGGCTCGAAGGCATAATTAGTGATACATCGGGGGCTTTGCTACAAAATGTATACGTAAAAATCAATAACGCAACATTACTACGCGGGATTCATAGTAATATCGATCGCCAATTATCGTCGGAAAATCAAAAAGATTCCGATGGTTCCATGCTTCTGGCCGTCGATTCTATGTATACAAATAGCTCCGGTTACTTCATCTCCTATATTCCCTGGGGGAACTATAATGTGTCATTCACCAAAGCCGGTTTCGTAGATACAACTCTATCCGGACTTACGGTTGCATATTCGGACACAACCACTCTGGCGTTAACCATGAGGACTATCAACTATGCGCCGGTGATAACATCGCAGGCGATTGACACCGCAACCGAGCACGCGCCATTCTTATATGTGGCAACCGCCACTGATGCCAACGGCACAACTCCTTCATTGTCATTTTCGCTTTATCCCGCCTGGCTGAATGTATCTGGCGATACAATTGCCGGCACGCCTCCGGAGGGCGCCAGCTCGACATCATTTAGAATAATAGCTTCAGATGGCGAAAAAGCGGATACGCAAATCGTATCGCTAATAGTTATCGCCGTGAATGACCGACCGCAAATTACATCCCCTGATTCCGCCACCGCGACCGAGCATATTCTGTTCAGCTATATGGCGACGGCTGTCGATCCCGAAGGGGTCACTCCGGCCATTGGATTCAGAAACTACCCGGGTTGGCTTCAGGTAAGCGGGACGACAATCTCCGGCTATCCGCCCCAAAATCCTCATGATACTTCATTTGCAGTAATCGCTTTTGATGGTTCACTGGCTGATACGCAGTTGGTAACATTGCGGGTAATCGCCGTTAATGACCCGCCCACGATAACATCGCTTGGTATCGACACCGCTACTATCAATTTGCAATATCTCTACACCGCGACCGCCACCGATCCGGATAACCTGGTTTTAGACGTCAATTTCGATAACTATGCCGGCTGGCTTTCCGTTACCGGCAACACCATTCATGGTACCCCCCCATTCGGATCTAATGATACGACTTTTAGGATAATCGTTTCCGACGGCGAATTAGCCGACAGCCTTGTAGTTGGCTTGATTGTAAAATCTGGATGCGTTTATCTGCCCGGCGATATCAATAGCGATAGCAGCGTGTTGGGCGGCGATGTCACATTCGCCGTAAGATTTTTCAAAGGACTCGGAAATCAGCCGCCGGATAGTTGTTATCTTGATTCCACCGGTTCATACCTATATGTTGCCGGAGATATCAACGGCAATTGTGAATTCAGGGGCTCGGATGTTACAAGATTGGTCGCTTATTTAAAAGGCACCGCCGAAATGAGTTATTGCCATTTATTCGCGTCGCCGCCGTTAATTAAAATCGTTCGCAATCAAACTCCGGTTAATTCTCTCCAAAGATAAATACAAATCGGGATTGGACTATGGTCGAATCCCGATTCAATTCTTGGGAAAGGGACGCGTCGTTTCGCGTCCTTTTTTATTTTCGCGGATTTAGTTTGTTTCTCACCGCGATTATTTCCGCGGCAATCGCGATTGCGATTTCGTAGGGCCCTTCCGCGCCGATATTCAGACCGATAGGGGAATGAACCTTCTCCAATAGAGCTTTGGAAACTCCGGCCTGTTCTAATGACTCAAAGGTTTTCTTTACTTTGGTTTTCGAGCCAATCATCCCGATATAGGCGCAGTCCTTATCGATTATCCTGTGAAGCACTTCTTTGTCGCAACGGTGGCCATGCGTGACTATGACCACATAGCTTGTCTTATCTATGGGAGGGTAATTATCCTGGTAATTAAAATCGGTTTGAATCGTTCTTATCGGCGGTTGATACTGTGCCAGAATCTCCGCCCGGTCATCGACTACGGTTATCCGCATATCCAGTCCCGATACTATTTTTGCCAGGTCTCGTCCCACATGGCCGCCGCCGAAAATAATCAGGTTATCAGTCTGCCCTAATAATTCCATAAAGACGTCCGCCTCGCCGCCGCAAAGCATACCCAGCGTTTCTAATCCGCCATCTTCCAATCGGTAGGCCTTGAGCAAGTGCGGCGTTCTCGATTCAAACATCGCCAGGCTGTCCTCGATAACCTGTTTTTCGAATTTTCCGCCGCCTATCGTTCCCGAAATTGAACCATCGGGAAAAACAAGCATTTTCGCCCCGGCATTCCTGGGAACGGAGCCGGAAGTCCGTATCAGAGTCGCCAGCACCAAAGGCTTCCCCTCGGCCCGGTGAGCGGCTATTTCTCGGAAAATATCCATAAATTTATTCCCTGACAACCTCTTGGATAATTTATACAATTTGAACAAACCTAGCAACTATTCTATTCGCCCGACCGTCTTTTATCCTTTTTTACTTAGCTAATAACTGTACGTTTTGGGCACATTGTGCAGATTCAATCGCCGGCCCTAACCCATTCCAACATAATTACTAATGGTTACGACCA
>JAAYTW010000345.1 GCA_012517955.1 Candidatus Zixiibacteriota bacterium
CAACCCCGATTATGTTTCGTTCGATATCAGTAAAATCGATATAAGCGCCTGGGAAACCGCGCGCGGTTTATTAGATGATAGAGCTCGGGTAGCTTTGGATTATTTTTATCGAATCATAAAAAAGCGGGCTGGATATTGTTATCAGGCGGGATATATCGATGAAGCGAACGACTGCCGGCGTTTGGCGATACAGATGGAGCCGCTGTTGAAGGGAATTGAAAAATAGAAGCAGCCGTTATTTTAAGAAAATAAAGACGACATTCGTAAATGTCGCCCAGACCGTTGACAAATTCGAATAATTTCCCAGTGTTCCACATAGTGCAAGATATGACTTGTCCTAATATCAACTCACAAAACGATTTTATTATGAATTTAACGAAGTTTTCGTAAATACGCATTTGCAATCGGGCTATAACGGAATCGCCAAGAGAATCTGTTCTACAACTTATACGGTGCGGCATATGTCTCATGCCTGGTCGTTGTTTCCCTTTCGGAACGATGTACAGCATAGTGTCAGAAACTGATAAGGTCCAGAATCACTCAGATAAGGGTTGAGGGATTCTTGAATAATTATTTCGTTTATCGATAATCGTCTCGAAAAGAAAAATTATACTTAAAATGCTAAATTGCTTTAGGGTTCAAGATAAATCTGGCGCTAAGCTATCGTTAAATGGCGATTATGGATGTTTTTTATCTTAAAATATATTGACTAATCGACATATAATAATATTATTATCAGGGTAATGTTGCGGGAAAAGAAAGTGTTCGTTTTTGCTGAAGTAATAAAGACAACGAAGAAATAGGATTAGTATACAAATTAAAGTTGAAAAATCTGTATTTTGTTTTCCATAAAATCAACCTCAAGGAGTAATATAATGCGGCTTACGATTAATCATAAACCGGTCGATGTGGAAGAAAAATGTTCAATTTTGCAGGCAATAACAAGCGCGCACGAAAAGGTTTTATCTCCCGAGTTAGGTATCTATAGGGAATGGATAAAAAACAAATCCTGTCCGCTTTTGGGTTTGGCCGAGGTTAATGGCGTGCTTGTACCATTACCGATGCTGAATACGAGACCGGCGTGTGAAGGAATGGAAATATTCACTGATTCGCAGTCCGTAAAAGATACCCTCGCCGCCAGAACTGATTTATTAATCAACCACAACGAGTGTCATTTTATCAAAGAATGGCAAAAAATAGTCGCGGCTGAAGCGGAAAATGCAAAGTATATCGTCTTAGAAGAATGGGAAGATAAATCCTATCCAAAACGGATTACGGAGCCGGCGATGATTCACGATCCGGCAAAATGCATACGCTGCCAAGCCTGCGTTGAAACATGCAATGATGTTCAAAAGGTTGGAGCCCTGAGTTTCGACCAAGACCAAGGTGTTTTAATTGACGAAAAGCGGTGCGTAAGATGCGGTCAATGCATCCATCATTGTCCCACAGGGGCAACACATTTTAACACCACAATGGTCGAGTTTTTTCAATGCAATGATTGTCCTTTTTCTTTGCCGCGTGGAGCTATGAGGGAGACTGATGATACTATAAAGGCTTGGAACTTGTTGCATAATCCGGAACGCTATTGCGTGACCGAATTCGCTCCGGCAATCAGAGCTTCACTTGGCGAGGAATTTGGAATTGCGGCCGGCGAATTGGTCACAGGAAAATTATACGCCGCGCTTCGTCGACTCGGTTTCAAAAAGATATGGGACACTAATTTTGCCGCTGATTTGACTATTATGGAAGAAGGAAGTGAATTTATTGACCGGTTGACCAATGGCGGCGTATTACCGATGTTTACCTCCTGTTCGCCCGGTTGGATTCTATTCGTCGAGAAATATTATCCCGAGCTTATACCTCACCTTTCAAGTGCCAAAAGTCCGCAACAAATGTTCGGCGCTATAGCGAAATCATTTGGCGCTAGGCTGCTCAATATTCCGCCTGAATCGATGGCCGTAATATCATTTATGCCCTGCACCGCAAAAAAAGCGGAGGCCAAACGACCGGAAATGAATTCAGCCTCGTTATATTGGGCTAAAACACGCAAAAGTAATACCCAAAAGTCTTTTCAAGATGTTGATTTAGTGTTGACAACAAGAGAGTTGGCGCGCCTTATAAAAATGGCAGGAATAGATTTAAAACATCTGCCGGAGGATAAAGCAGACGATTTGCTCGGTTATTATACAGGAGCCGCCACTATTTTCGGGCGTACAGGAGGAGTCATGGAGGCTGCTTTGCGAACGGTTATTGCTCAGGTGACAGGCCGTCCGCCGGCATCTCTCGAATTTGATGACCTCGGGAGCAAAAATGGTATCAAAAAAAGCGAACTAAAAATAAAAGACAATACAATAAAAGTGGCGGTCGCCCATGGGCTGGATAACGCCCGTATAGTATGTGAATCGGTAAAAACAGGCGGCGAATTCTCTGGCTATCATTTTATCGAGGTGATGACGTGTCCTGGCGGATGTATCGCCGGCGGCGGACAGCCAATCCCGACCAATAGAGTTACTATTAATAAGCGAACGGTCGGATTAAATCATGATGACAAGGATATCTGCACTATTCGAATGAGCCACGAAAACCCGGAAATCAAAGAATTATATAGGTCATTTTTAAATCAACCCCTTGGTCACATTGCCCACTCGCTTTTACATACAAAATATGAAAAACGACCTCTTAATTGATATTGATTTTTCCGGATACTACGGTTAAACGGGCATTATCCTGGCGCACGAATATCGCTTCATCGGATACCTAAAAGCGAATGTTATCGGCACCGCCAAAGGACCTGATATAAAAGGCGATTCGCATAAACGGATCGCCTTTTCAATAAAATCTCCGGATTATCTTTATCGGTTGTCGTAACGTTTGAGCATATCGGCGGCCTGGTTGGCTTCCTCAGTGCCGGGATAGTCTTTAACAACATCCTGGAAATGCTGTTTGGCTTTGGTTTTATTTTTAAGATTATACAAACACATTCCAAGTTTAAGTTTAGCGGCCGGAATATTCTCCGATTGCGGATATTCCTTTATCAAACGTTCGTATGATTCTTGGGCTTTTTCGTATTCTTTTTGTGTGTAGTAACATTCCCCAATCCAGTAGAGAGCGTTATCGGCCAGCGATGTTTTTGGGTAACTTTTCAGGTATTCCCTCATACCCTTGATTGCCATATCGTAGTTGCCCTTGATAACATCATAATAGGCGGCGCGGTATATCGATTCGGGGTTGAGCTCATCGGGTTTTTGGGCGCCGGCAGTAGTATCATCGGGGTTTGTGGGTCTGTTGGTTTCAAATTTGGAAGTCGCCTGATTGATTTGCGCGCCGGCGTCTTTCAATTGACCTTCAATAAGCGACATGCGATCCTGTAATTCCTGCATAGTAATATAAAAATCGGCGTTGAATTTGCGGAGGGCCGCATTTTGTTCTGCCAATAGCGAGTCCATATGAGCCAGCGTTGATTTTATCTGCCGATTTTCCTGACGGATTTCGTAGAGGTCCATCTGGGCCTCCGACATCTGCCGATGAGTGGCGCAGCCGGTAAATAGCAGCGGCCCGGCCAATAATCCGATTGCGGTCCAAATTCGTTTCATATTCAAATTATACTCCTTCAAACAGCGGCGGTTCCGCCGGAAATCAAATCAATACTCAGGCGTTTTGACACGCGCGCCCTTCAGGGGAAAATGATTATTCTAATGGGATGGCGATGTCAAGGAAAAGATTGGCTTACAGGTAAATAGATAATATCAAGTATTTTGTGTAAAATTGTCGGAATTTAGTGGATTAATTAACCGGAGTATTTCCAGATGCGATAAGGCCATAGCGGTTACGGTCAATGCTATCGGCGCTGGTGAACTTTTAAAGGGTTTGATTCTTCTTTGTAATTGTTCCAGATATCGTTCCGGAGGGTTATTGGTCTTGATTAAGGTCTTAAGGCGGCTACGGGAATGGCGCAATCCATTCCAGGTGTCAGCTGCGCTGAAAAAAATGAATCGAATACTACAACAAAAATTGCCTGCATTCGGCCTTGAAATACAAAACACCGAATCAGGCAGAGGGAACCTATAACCTAATCACGAGTACTCCCTTAGAAACTAATTGCTAAATGGGATGTATTACAAGGTTTTCCCGGAATTCTAAAATAAAAGACAACTCCGCTTTCGCAGAATCACCTGGATATAGTAAATTTCGCGATTATTCTACTTCGAAAGCGGATACAACACTATTACGGCTAGAATGGCTAATAATAAAAATCCGTACCAGATATACGGCCGCGGCTTGATAAAATTGTCTTCGTTGAAAGCCAACATTTACTGCTTCTCCTCAAAACTAAGCGGGAGCGGCGGAGGGGGGATGCCCCAATTCATTCGGGGTGGCTGGTAGGTTCCAGCCCACACCACTCCCGCATTTAAAGACCCAAAACCTGCTGCTATCGATAATCGCAATTAGCATGCCAAACCGATATCAAATCCGCCTTGTTAATGGGCCGTTTTTGCTTGCCGATACCCATATAAAACATATAGAGTTATGTAATCGGATGTCAAAAATATACTATGGGCGCCAAAATCACCCCGAAAACTTATTAAAAGATGTATGCAACACTTTTCATAAAGCGGCTAATTTGAGGGTAGTGTTTCGGGAACTATGATTCCCGAAACCATGGATTTTTACCGCCGCGACTCATATCTGGCCAATTTCTCTTTAGTCGATTCGATATCATCGCGATAGATAAACGGCGCGGTTTTTACGAAATCCTGATAATACTCATAAGCATTTACTGAATCCCCCATCGCCTCGTAAATATTGCCCAGCTGAAGTTTGGCCGGCGCGTAGTTTTGATCCAGGCTCAAGCACTCCAAAAAATTTCCGATTGCCTCATCTGCTTGGCCGCGCTCGAATGCCACCATTCCTAAATTATAGAAAAGCTCCGGCGACCGCGAACCGACACTCACCGCCTTTTCCAGATAATACTTAGCCGAATCGAGATTCCCCAGAATCCCCCAATCGGCGCCGATATTGATATAGATTTCCGGAAAATCCGCCCCCACCGCAAGAGACCGTTTATATGAGATTATCGCCGAATCGGGCAGCTCCATATAATCGTAGGTAACCCCGATATCATAGAGTACTCCGGCCGAATCATCGGTGTTGGCCAACGCCATATCGAACCGCTCCAGCATCGATTGATAGTTGCCGGTGATTTCATCGATATAAGCCAGATTACGCCAGGCTTCGCTCAAATTCGAATCCAGCGCGACCGCTTTCGAATATTTCTCGAACGCCGCCGCGATATTATCCTGCTGGTCGTAGTATTTCCCCCAGAGAAACTGCAGATGGCCCGAAAGCGAATCGATTTTTCCGGCCTCAATTAGATTTTTATACGCCTCCGGATAATTCTCTTGCTCGATAAATATCCGCGCCAGTTCCAGGCGAGCCTGTTGATTTAAGCTGTCGGCTCTGGCTTGTTGCTCCAAAACCGCTATTTTTTGGGGGATATTATAATCTGTGGCAACCAGAGCAAGAACCAGCAAATATTCTATCATAATAAGATTATCGGCCGAAAAATCCCCGAAATGAAAAGATAATTGCGCCCGACAGGGAATATTTTAATTACCGGCAACGTAACCATTATGGAAAACAAAATAATACCGGTCCAATACTGAAAGGAGGTCACTATGTACTCCGCGATTGCCTTAAACCGTTATGGCTCTCTGGAAATAAAGCGAGCCTACCGCAAGAACATGACCATTGGAATCATGATGGCCGCCATTATTTTAATCACCGTAGTTGTGACTTATCATTGCTTCGTAGACCAATCGATTAACGAGCCGATTGTTTTGCCACCAGGGCCAATCGATACTATTAGAATCAACGAATTC
>JAAYTW010000346.1 GCA_012517955.1 Candidatus Zixiibacteriota bacterium
GCCCGAAAAAATCTTCGAGGGTCTCGCTGAAATAGAAAAATGTTTTGAATAATTTCAACAACTTGGGCAAAAATAAAAGTTAATCCTCAGGATGGAAGTAACATCATTACACCCTGAGGTTTCCCTACGGCAAATACTGAAACTGCAGATGAATCCCCAGCTGGGTGCCGGAATACTCCAACGGCAACGGCGGCGGGCTGGAATTCAACACCGCCCGTAAGGCCGATTGGTCAAACGCCGCAATCCCCGATGATTGCTCGATGGTGGCATCGGAAATAGCTCCCCCTTTTTCAATAGTAAAATAAATCACGCAGGCTATCTTGTCGGAACCTTGGAAGGGGTTGTCCCAGCGGTTCTTTATTTTGGCGAACAGGATATTCAGATAGGTGGGCGTTTCGAACGAGCCGCCCTCGACCGAAACATCGCCGAACTCGCTGCCAAAATCCACGCCTTGAGGCAAACCGGCTTTGGCGCGGCTTTCGGCGGGTTTGCCGGATGGCGGCGTGTCCTGGGGTTTCTGTTGGCGAGCCGGCTTTTTGTTTTTCTGAACTTCGGTCATGTGGGCGGTTTTTGGCGGTTCGGCAACTTTGGTTTTGGGCTTTGTTTGTTCGGGCTTGCCAAAATCCTCGGAGCCGCCTTCTACGCCTCTGGCCATGGGGGGCAATGATACAAGATCAACGCTCATAATTCGAGGGTAAGCCGCTTCGGTGCCGCGATTACCGCCGATTATAAGATAGCCGAAAAGGGCGGCGTGCAGTATCAGCGAGGCGATTAGGGCATGTTTCATACGGCACGCCTGATTTTATGCGTCAGGATGGAGTCGCGGTTAGCGGACGACATCCTGGCGCTTGTGAACGGGCACGCGAGGACTCGTGACGCGCACAATAAATATCGGGCACGATATATCGTGCCCCTACGCGAGATTGAGATATTGTCAAAACCACGAGGGTTTCGACCTTCGAAATCCAATGTCACAGGGTTTTCTCCGGTTCGGTAACGAGGCCGACATTATCGATACCAAGGTTTTTGATTTTGGCCATAATCTCCATCACCATTCCATAGGGAACTCGCTCATCGGCGCGGATATACACCGGCCGGTATTTTTTGACATCGCGGATAGTTTTCAGCCGCGATTCGAAATCTTTCATTTCGATTTTGTAATTATCTATTAAAATCGCTTTATCCTTGGTGATTGAAACCACTATACCGGTTGAGACATCGCGGGGCGCCTCGCTTGATTTGGGCAACTGGATATCGACGCCGGATTGAATCATCGGCGCGGCAATCATGAATATGATTAGCAGCACTAAAACCACGTCGACCAGGTTGGTGACATTGATTTCGGCCATCGGATGGAATTCCCGTCTAAACCGGCGCAACCTGGCTCAACTCCTTCTTAATCGCCGAGTACAATTCCGACTTGAAATTGTCGATTTCGGAATTCATCTGGCGAAGTTGATTGGTGTAGAAATTGTAGGCGATAACCGCGGGAATCGCGGCGCCCAATCCGGCCACGGTGGCAATAAGGGCTTCGGCAATACCGGGAGCCACTACCGCAAGGGTGGCGGTGCCGCGAACGCCGATTTCCGCGAACGCATCCATGATACCCCAGACCGTGCCAAGTAAACCGATAAACGGCGAGGCGTTAGCCGTAGTTGCCAGGAACACAACATAGCGTTCGAGTTTCATCGCCTGCGAAATACCGGCGCGGTCGATAGCATCGGCGATATGGTTGAGCCCGTCATCATCGATAACCCCTTTCTGTTCGCCGGTACCGCGTACAATCGATTCCATCTCGATAAAGGCGGCGCCCAACATTACGGCATAAGACGACCGACTTATCCGGGACAGCGCGTTGAAACTTTTATCAAGACTTTTACGGCGGCGAAATTCTTGGATGAATTTGTCGTTGGCTTTTTGGGTTGCCCGCAATTCGAAGAATTTGTACAAGATAATAGCCCAGGAAACAATGGAAAAAAGAAGCAGTATCGCCAATACGATTTTGGCGAACGGCGATGAGCTACCTATCAGGTCGGTCAGTTTTTTGCCGGCGACAACATCCGGCATAAGCAGTATGGCGACGATATTTTGCAAGCAGTTCTCCTTCCTTAAGTTTGCCTCATTCTAAATCACCGAGCGATAGCTGTCAAGGGCATTGTCATCTTAATAAATGATACGAAGTTAAGGGAGACGGCGTTCCCGGATAAATCCCCGGGTGGATACTGTCAGGTCACGCCCGCCTTTGGCGGACCAAGACCTGCCAAAACAGCATAAATATCGTTTACCGTTACCGCCGGGTCAGACGATCCGGCGGCAGAAAATACTGGCCTTTCCGGATAATTGGGGGCTATTAGAGTATGCGACCTCACCCCCTCCCCCCTCTCTCGCTTGGGAGAGGGGCACGAAGCACGATATCATGGCCGAGGGGGTTGGATATATATCGATGAAACCGAATTTCCTTGTGAATTCTTTCTCAAAGATATATATTTGCGGCAATTATGGAAATATCACGGCCGGATTATGGTCGAATTATCGGCCCTGGCGGCCATTAGATACTCAACACTGGAGGATAACCAAATGTCAATAGTCTTAGACGGATTCAAACTCACCATAGAAGACGTGGAACGAGTCGCCCGACACGGCGAAAAAGTCGAAATCGCCCCGGCGGCATTGGAGCGAATCAAGAAGTGCCGCGGTATGCTCGAAAAGAAAATCGTAGCCAGAGAAATCATGTACGGAGTCAACACCGGAATCGGCGAATTTTCGGAAATTGTGCTTACCGACGAACAGGTCAAGCAATTCCAGAAATATTTGATTTATAATCATTCCGCCGGTATTGGAGTCCCCTGCCCTATCGAACACGTACGGGCGGCCATGCTCACTCGTATAAATGTCCATTGCCACGGAAATTCCGGCTGCCGTCCCGAAATCACTCAGACATTTGTTGAACTATTGAACAGGGGAGTAACCCCGGTTGTTTGCGAAAAAGGAAGCGTTGGAGCCTGCGGCGATTTATCGCCGATGGCGCAGATGGCGTTATCGCTGATGGGGGAAGGGGAAGCGTTTTATCAGGGCGAGCGGATGCCCACCAAAAAGGCGATGGAGAAAGCGGGCATTCCGATTCCGGGACTTCTGGCGCGCGATGGATTGGCGGCAATCAACGGTTCTAATTTAATTGCTGGTATCGGATGCCTTGAACTATTGGATGCCGAACGCACATTCAAACAGGCGGAAATCGCGGCGGCGATGACCCTGGAAGCGCTGATGGCCAACATGAAACCGTACGACGAGCGCCTTCACCAACTGCGCGGATTTAAGGGGGCGGTAACTTGCGCTAATAATATCCGCAAAGTGATTGCCGGATCGGATTTGGTGACCGGTAAATTGAAAGTGAAAGTCCAGGACGCATATTCGATGCGGTCGACCCCACAGGTTATAGGCGCCGCCAGGGACCATCTGGCCTATGCGCGCAAGCAATTCGAAATCGAAATCAACGGAGTCGGAGACAATCCGATATTCCTGCCGGAATCGGATACGGTTTTGACCGGAGCGAATTTCCAGGGGACGCCGATTAGCTTGCCGCTGGATATGGTGGGCGCATCGGTGGCGATGGTGTGCGTGTTATCGGAACGCCGCTTGAACAGGCTGTTGAATCCGGCTTTGAGTGTCGGTTTGCCGGCGTTTCTCACCAAAGGCGCAGGGATGTTCTCCGGCTTGATGCTGTCGCAATACACGGCCGATATGCTTATCGTTGAACAACGGATTTTATCAATGCCGTCATGCATCCAATCGATACCAGCGGCGGCTGACCAAGAAGATTTCGTTAGCATGGGAATGAATGCCGCTCTGAAAACCAAACAGATTCTGGAAAACGCCGCCGGAGTGTTAGGAATCGAATACATGGCGGCGGCGCAGGCGCTTGATTTTCGGAATTTCACCAAGGGCAAAGGCACCCAAACAGCGCTAGATACGATTCGCGGCAGAGTTGAACATCTTGAAGAAGACAGGCCGTTATTCGATGACCACAATAAAATGGTTGAATTGGTGAAGAGCCGGCAGATCCTCGATTCTGTTGAAAAGGCAGTAGGCGAACTAAGTTGTTCGTGGTAATAACGTATTCGAGATAATTAGTAGGGCGAATGCAATTCACCCCTACGCGATTAATTCATGGGGCACAGCTGGCTGTGCCCCTTTATATGATAGTGTAAAGATAATACGTATCAAAAAAAATACGATCTCTTAGGGGCAAAGGTATGGGGCTTGTTGAAAAAGCCACATTTCCTTGCCCCTACGCGTATATTAGGCAATATGATAAATAAAGGGAACTATTTCGCGTATCAAACGATTAGCATCATTATATGTTAGAACGATTTTTCACAGAAACCTGGAATGTCGTGCTCCAGCTATCAGGTCCGCTGTTGCTGGGCAGCTTGATAGCCGGCATAATTCACGTAATAGTGCCGTCATCGTTCATTAACCGCAAGCTCGGCAAGAAAGGAATCCGAAGCGTGATAAACGCCGCGATAATCGGGGTGCCGATGCCTTTATGTTCGTGTAGTGTGGTCCCTACCACTATCGGGCTAAAACAGGATGGGGCTACTGACGGCGCATCCACAAGTTTTTTAATAAGCACGCCGCAAACTGGAGTCGATTCGATTCTGGTTAGCGGTTCGTTTTTAGGGTGGCCATTCGCGATATTTAAAGTCGCGGCGGCATTCATAACCGGAATTATAGGCGGGATACTAGTCGATAAAACCGATAAAAATCCGGAAAAGCAAATTGATGTCGATATTCACGACGTAAATATCAAAAAGCTTAATTCGCGCATATGGGAAACCCTGCGTTATGGGCTTTTCGATTTACTGGGAATGATTTATCGTTGGATAATTCTCGGTATCGTAATCGCCGCCATAATCTCGATAATATTCCCACCGGGAGCGCTTTCCCAATACGACTGGATTGGCGGAATTTGGGGGATGTTCCTTATGCTGGTAATTGCGCTTCCAATGTATGTTTGCACAACCGGTTCGGTGCTGATTGCGGCATCATTGATAGCCGCCGGTATGCCTACCGGTACAGCGCTGGTTTTTCTGATGGCCGGTCCTGCCAGCAATGTGGCGACAATCGGGGCAATCTACAGGGCGTTCGGAAAACGGGTATTAGCGATTTATCTGGCGAGCGTGGCGGCTTTCAGCGTGCTGTTCGGATATCTGTTCAGTTGGGTGATTACACAGGGACAGACCATGGCACATCACCATCAACACGAGGAAATGGCCGGTTGGTTTACGGTGGCTACAGCTATTTTGGTTATTGGCCTATTTGTATTTTTGGCGGCCTATGACCTATATAGGAAATATTGGTTGACTCCCCGGGTTTTAAAGGAGACGGATAGAAATATGCCAATAGAACTTAATATCAAAGGGATGACCTGTAAACACTGCGCGATAACGGTAACCAAGGCGCTACAAGGCGTACCCGGCGTAACTAAAGCCGATGTTTATTTGGAAAGTAATCTTGCGGTTATCGAAGGTAACCCCGACATGGCCAGCTTGATTAAATCGGTCCATGACGCGGGTTACGAGGCGAGCGCGAAGGCATAAGCCAGAATACGATTTATCACTGTGTGAAATCAGGTTACTCTTATCCGCAACTCTTCCGGCGGCTTTTTTAGGGCGAATTCCTTATTGACGATATCTATCGAAGATTTCTGCTGAACAAACGTTACATATTTTTTCGCGTGAGATGCCGAGACCCATTTGCAATCGCTGTGCTCATCGGATAAAACGACATTGGCTTTGGGGTCGGCAACCGCGGCAAACACCGGGATTATGTGAATGCACTTATGGTTGTCTTCATAGAATATTTCCACGATATCGGCCGAATATAACGCCGTCGGAATCAGTCCGGTTTCTTCTTTGATTTCTCGTAAAACCGCTTGCGGGGCAGTTTCCCCTTTTTCGATTCTTCCGGCAACTTGTTGCCATAATCCGAACATATAGGGGCTTTTTCGCTTGAGAAGAAGGAATTGGATTTCGCCGGCTTTCTTACGGAAAATATAAGCGCTGACAACGCGGGTTCGGATGGGGATGTTTCGGGGAGGCGGACCAGATTTGTTTTTCATCGAAGGTATCCTTGGTCAATTAAAAATTAAATTAATTAAATCTCCTTCATCAGTTGCCTTGGCATACGGCATATTTCCGCTCCTATAAATACCGCTATTTCTTAAAAATCTCCAGAGCGTCTTTATCGAGCGATAGCGTCCGCTGGGGAAATGGTATCTCGATCTTTTCGGCGTCAAAACGATTTTTCAAGCGGCGGCGGTATTCGCGGGCGATTGCCCATTGAAAAAGGGGAGTCGTCTTAAACATTATTCTGACAGCGACCGATGACTCATCGAAAGAATTAACCCCCAGCAAGGTCGGTTCCTCGAGGATATCTACGCCCCATTTAGGGTCATCTTTCATGCCTTTGGCCACCTGGATCATCAAATCCATCACCCGGTCGATATCCTCGCGGTAGCTGACACCGATATCGATAACCGCCCGCGACCA
>JAAYTW010000347.1 GCA_012517955.1 Candidatus Zixiibacteriota bacterium
CCTTATGATATGGGTATACGGCTTAATATTGATGCCATCATATCGCCCACACATTTTCGGGGAATCAACCTAAATAAAATTACCGGAGGTTACGAATCGGAAAATTACTCAGCCGCGTCCTGCAAAGCCGAAATCAACCTGGATTCGGGAATATCCTCGATAGAGATCGAAGGTTATTGATAATCCGGAAATAGTAACCATTTTCCCTAGCGATATCCTTTTTTGATTATCGCGTTATTGTATTGCGAATGCATGTTTCCTTATCTTATTGCTTTACCAATATAAAATTCTTTATTTGGGAACCAATACCGGGCGAGAATTGGTATTTATAGGGCAATCCGATAATTTTAATCCGAAACCTGCTACTGATATCAGGCAGATGATTGAAATTGTCGGTTTTTGATAGTAATAGAGAGCTACTAATGGCTTGACTTTTAACGGTGATTCGGCTAAATAATTCCCGGTTAACAAAGGCAACAGGCGAGTTAATATTATTCGCCATGTTTGGATTGCCGATATGATCGCTGATAATTGAGATAATTGATATTTGAAAAACGCTTACATCCAAAGGAGTAGGAGCAGATCATTATGGGTGGACTAATTATTCTGGTGATTGGAATCAGTCTATTCGGCCTGCTTTTCGCCGCGTATTTGTCACGGTGGGTATTGCGCCATGGAACCGGTTCGGAAGCCATGCAGAAAATATCCAATGCTATCAAATCTGGCGCGGAGGCATTTCTTCGAAGACAAAATCGAACAATTCTTCTACTGGCCGTCGTTTTGGCGGCAATCCTGTTTTTCGGCTATGGCATCGTCCGCGAACATCGTAGTTTTGACCCAGTAGGTAGTTCGCTTGAATTGGCCTTATGGATTACTATTTCTTTTTTGTTCGGTGCCATATGTTCGGTTATCGCCGGTTATGTCGGCATGTGGATTTCGATTCGCAGTAATATCCGCACCGCCAATGCGGTTTTAAGTAGCCTTAACGACGCATTAAGAATCGCTTTAAGGGGCGGGGCGGTTTCCGGACTCCTTGTCGTTTCCATGAGCTTACTGGGTGTCGCCGGATTATATGCTTTGGTCCAGGCGGTAAGTTCGATTAAAGACCCTTCACGCATCCCGCTTCTGATTGTCGGTTACGGTTTTGGTGCCTCCTTCGTGGCCTTATTCGCCCAACTGGGCGGGGGTATTTACACCAAGGCCGCCGATGTCGGCGCCGATTTAGTCGGTAAAGTTGAAGCCGGTATTCCCGAAGATGACCCGCGAAATCCCGCGGTCATAGCCGATTTGGTCGGCGATAATGTCGGCGATTGTGCCGGTCGTGGCGCCGATTTATTTGAATCTACCGCCGCTGAAAATATCGGCGCGATGATTCTCGGCGCTTCGCTGGCCGCCGCCGCGGGCGAAGCCAGCATGCAATTTTCCATGGGTATCATCGGCGTGATTATGTTCCCATTGGTGGCCCGTGCATTTGGAATCATAGCTTCGATTATTGGGATTTGGATGGTTAAACTCGATAAAGAAGAGAAGATGGACCCTATGACAGCGCTCAATCGCGGATATTACATAGCGGTCGTTTTGGCCATGATAGCCTTCGGCGCGGCAACCCGCTGGTTGCTTCATACCGAACAGGCCCCCAATGCCTGGTGGCATTTCTTCGCTTGTGGAATTATCGGTGTGTTGACATCAGTGGCGTTCGTATATATCACACAATACTATACCGAATACAAATACCGTCCGGTTAAAACTATCGCGGAAGCCTGCAAGACCGGCCCGGCCACGAATCTTATTTCGGGTATCTCGGTCGGCTTTGAATGCACCGCTTATCCGGCTTTAGTGATGGGCGCGGCTTTGTTGGGTTCATATTGCCTCGGCAATTCCAGCGGTTTGCCCAATGCCGGATTATTCGGCATCGCTGTGGCCACGATTGGTATGCTGGCGACCGCCGCTTATATTCTTGCCATGGATACTTTCGGGCCGATTACCGATAACGCCGGCGGTATTATCGAGATGTCCAAGCAACCCGAAGAGGTCAGAGCCAAAACAGATAGGCTCGATTCCGTTGGCAATACCACTAAGGCTTTAACGAAAGGGTACGCAGTCGGGTCGGCCGCCCTGGCGGCTTTCTTGTTGTTCCAGGCCTATATCGATGAGGTATTACAGTATTCGGGAAAAGGCCATGGATTTCATTTTGCGGTTGACCTGTCAAATCCAGTGGTATTTGTCGGCGCGTTGCTGGGAGCCGCTCTGGTTTTCCTGTTCTCCGCTTTCGCCATTCGAGCGGTGGGCCAAGCGGCCCAATCAATTATCGGCGAAGTCAGAAGGCAGTATCAATCGCTTCCCCGCGAGAACGATATGATTGTGTTTCCCAAAGACTTTGAACCGGAATACGGGGCCTGTGTCGATATCGTGACTAAATCGGCCTTACGCCAAATGATACTTCCGGGATTACTGGTTGTGCTTTCGCCTATCGCTGTCGGTTTGGTATTCAGGATATTTATAAATCAGGGCAATCCCCTTATTTCGGCGCAGGCGGTGGCAGGTATGCTGATGATTGGCACAATCGCTGGCATTTTGCTGGCATTGGTATTAAATAACGGCGGCGGCGCCTGGGATAACGCCAAGAAATATATCGAAGCCGGCGCGCATGGCGGCAAATATTTGACATTACCCGACGGCAAAAAGGTCAAGAATCCGGTGCACGGCGCGGCCGTTGTTGGCGACACGGTCGGCGATCCTTTCAAGGACACGGCTGGCCCATCGTTGCACGTATTAATCAAATTGCTTTCGACAATTACACTTGTGATGGCGCCGTTGTTTATTTAAGAATATAAATGGCGGGATTCTCGTCATCCCGACAATTTTTAACGGCGGAATCGTTTTCGATTCCGCCGTTTTTTATTCTCAAAATTCTTGCCTTAATATCTTAGTTTATTATATAAAAAAGTTATGAATTCGATATCGGGATGCCGTTGAATTGAAAATTTAAACTATTTCTTATAGGAGTCTCGATGGCACAGCGTGAAAGATGGGGCACGAAAATCGGGCTGATACTGGCGATGGCCGGTAACGCGGTCGGACTGGGAAATTTTCTGAGGTTCCCCGTACAGGCCGCCCAGAATGGCGGCGGCGCGTTCATGATTCCTTACTTTGTGGCATTCTTGTTGTTGGGTATACCGCTGATGTGGCTCGAGTGGGGGATGGGGCGTTATGGCGGCAAATTCGGCCATGGCAGCGCCCCGGGTATGTTCGATGTCATGTGGAAAAATCCGATTTCCAAATATATCGGAGCGGCCGGTTTGTTTATATCATCGGTGATATTGATATACTATACCTATATCGAATCC
>JAAYTW010000348.1 GCA_012517955.1 Candidatus Zixiibacteriota bacterium
AAATAGGCTTCGGGAATCATAGTTCCCGAAGCACAAGAAAGAGATTGTCAAGCGGCGGTTACCGGGATGGTGGCCGCTGTTTTTTTGGGGGTTGTAATCATTGAATTGATAAAATATAATTACTGTCGGGTCAGGCGACCCGACAGCAATTATTAGTGTCGTCGGGTGGCCTCACCCGACGAGATCGGAATATTGATGGCCTTAAGACATAGACAATTATTAACATGCAAGGCAGTTTTTTTTGTGACTACAACTAGAATAAATCATCTGCAATTTCCCGGATACCCAAACTCGCTTAACATTATTCAAGAAATAATATTTCGTACGGCCGACGAAAAATCAATTTCAATAATGGGATATGTTATTATGCCTAATCATATACATTTGATAGTAAAAACGCAAAGCGGAGGTACGGATTTATCTCGATATATGCATTCAATTAAGGGTAGAATAAGAGAAACGCTTTCCGGTAAAGGTAGATTTTGGGAAAATCGTTTTGATGATTTCTTAATTAGGAATGAAGAACAATTCGCGATTAAGTTGAATTATATTCATTATAATCCTGTTCGTGCAGGTTTAGTTAATGAACCAGGAGTTTGGAAATATTCGAGTTATCTTGATTGGATTAAACGAATATCAGAAAAGGGGATTGTTTTTAATTTTGATTAATAGTATTGATAGCTGTCGGGTCAGGCGACCCGACAGCAAATGGCGGACAGGTCAAATATCATGAAAAAGAAATCGCAGGATGCTTTCGGGCATAAATTGATGGACCAATTCACCTATGGCGGGGCGGTCGAAATTGTCGAACGGGATGACGGCTACGTGGATGCCTCCGGCGGCCAGCTCGATTATCTGGCGCCGTATAGGAAATGGCCGAAATTCGAGCAACAGGCAATCCGATTGGCCAAAGGGAAGACATTGGATATCGGTTGCGGCGGCGGACGAGTGCTGTTGTATCTACAGGAGAAAGGGTTAGACGCGGTCGGGGTCGATATATCGCCGTTGGCGCTGGAAGTGTGCCGTCGGCGGGGCGCTAAAGACGTCAGGCTGATTCCAATTGCAAAACTATCGAGGAAGGTAGGAGTATTCGATACGATAGTGATGTACGGTAACAATCTGGGGCTTTTGGGGAATCCCCGCCGGGCGAAATGGTTACTGAAAAGGTTTTATGAGATGACATCACCGGAGGCTCTGATTATCGGCGAGACAATTGACCCTTATAAAACCACCATGAAAGAACATCTGGATTACCATAAAGCCAATCGCGCCAAGGGGAAATTAGGAGGAGAATTGCGGTTGAGAATCAGGTACAAGAAATTTATCGGCGATTGGTTTGACTATATGTTCGTCTCTAAAAAAGAGTTGAATGATATTTTAGATGGCACCGGCTGGCAGGTTAGGCGGTATTTCGAATCGGGCGGGGCGCTGTATATTGCGGTGTTGGAGAAGAATCGATAACGGATATCGGTCGGGTTACGTTCCGGCACCGCCTAATTCGAACCGCAACCAATTGAAATTGTCTATCTATAACTAGTTGAGACCTATTTCATACTTGTTAAATCGGCCATCATTTATTACATTGTCTCTGTAGGGAAAGTGTTAATTTGCCTTCTTTGATAAAGAAACAGTATGCGCCATTTATTGAGCTTATATAAACTTCGAGCGATTTTGTTATTTGGGGTGATTTTTATTATATTAAGCGTCTCCAACGCGAAAGCTTATCAGACCGAGCACGTGGTTGTTGTGCTTATCGATGGGGTCCGCTATACGGAGGGGCTGGGAACCGCCAATTGCCCGCGATTGAACGCGCTTGCGGCACAGGCGGTTATTCAGGATTCGGCGTTTAACGATAGTATTACGGTTACAAGTTCGGCAGTGCCGGCCACCTGGATGGGACGATTCTACCCGCTTCAGGATACGACATATTTAGGAAACGACATCCAGTTCTGTCGCTATCCAACCTACTGGGAATACGCCCGCAAAGATTTGGGATTTTCGGCAAACCAGGTTATATATGTGACACCTAATTATGGCACCGGTACTTGGATGCCATCGTTTTATCCCGGATATGGCCCCAGCTATTGGCCGCAATTCGTGCAGCCGCCGATATCCACAGGCAATAACAATATCGCCTGCTTCGATTCGGCGGTGACGGTAATAAGAAGGCAGCATCCGAAAGTGATGTATGTATACTTTCCCGACACGGATCACGCCGGACATAGCGGAATCTGGGAAGATTATCTGGCCAAAATTAGGGAAGCCGATTCATTAACAAAAGCGCTTTGGGATACGATACAAACCGACATCGTTATGGCAAACAAGACGACGATGTTCGTTACTAACGACCACGGTCGACACACCACGAATTTTACCGGTCATGGGGACGGCTGTTTTGGTTGCCGGCACGTTATGATGTTCGCTATCGGGCCGGATTTTAAGCGAAATGTTCATTTCAATTCGCCGCGGGCGCGAATGACCGATATCACTAAAACCGCCGGCGAGCTGTTAGGATATCAATCGCCATACAGTACCGGGCGGGTGATGATTGAGCTATTCGATGAAAGCGGGCCAAACTGCCACGCATATATTCCGGGAGATATCAATAGCGATAGTAGCGTTCAGGGTTCGGATGTTACGTTCGGAGTGCGTTATTTTAAAGGTCTGGGGTTGCAACCGCCCGATTCGTGTTTTATCGACTCGCTGAATGGCTATTTATATATACGCGGCGATGTCAACGGCAACTGCGAGTTCAGAGGATCGGATATAACTCGATTGATAGCCTATTTCAAAGGTATGGCCGATCTGGCTTATTGTCACTGGGTTTTGCCGGTACCGCCGCTGAAAACAGATATACATAAAGAAACGCGGCCGATTATTCACGAATAGATTCGTAATCGAAGTGGAATTGATTTAGCATTGTAATAAAAATAATGTTAATAATCTTCAGCCCAAAAACGAAAGCGAGGCGAAGATGTCACCATCATGGATAATGATAAAATCAGTTTTCGCGTTTCTATGCGGGTTATTTATTTTTTCGACAGCGGCCGGTCTGGATACAAAACCACAGGGTCGATTTGTTTCTGATAA
>JAAYTW010000349.1 GCA_012517955.1 Candidatus Zixiibacteriota bacterium
ACCATTCTCGGCCGGGTCGCCAAACTGACCGCCGAATACGAAGCCAAAATCGATGTTCCCGTGTCGCGTTCGCTTGTTATGGTCACCGCCCGCGAGGTTGTCAAGGAGGCCTATCTAAATGCAGGCCGTCCCGACGCCTACACCGACGACATGGTGTACTATCTCACCGATGACCAATTCGGCTATGCCGCCGGTATCGACGGTTTGGTTGTCAGGCAGAAACCTGCAACCATATTTTATCAAGGCGCATTCTATGCCGAATCGCTGATTCTGGCCGAAACCGGAAATTCTATCGGCGCGATTCAAATTGCCGGTACCGCCATGCCATCACAATTGCCTTTCTTCGTGGCCTCCTGCGATTATACCCTGATAGGCGAGGAATTATTTGCCGCCAGCGCCTATCTATCTCACGAACCCAAACAACTCGGATCGCTGAAAGGACAGGATTTGGGTAAGCTGATTTTTATCCTGGCCCTGGTAATAGGCGTAATCGTTCAAGTCAGCGGAGTTTTTGATTTCTCAGCCTTGTTCAATGTTGTTGGGGGAGGTGAATAGCATGAAACGTGAAATTCCTTTAGTGATTTGCGCCGTAGTGGGCATCGTTTTGATTTTCCAATACTTTATCCCGGCCGAGCCGTTCGGCACGCTCAATCAGGTTTTCGCCGATTGTTTCCAAGTAATCGGCGCGTTCGCTATTTGGCTTGGCGCGCTTAATCTGATTCGGGTCGCCGGCAACAGCGTTTATAAAAAACGCAAAGACTGGCCCTACTCGCTTTTAATAATAGTCTCGTTTTTAACCATGGTCATCGTCGGATTTTTCTTCTCTGGCGGTCGGCGATTCCAGGATCAGGGAACGGCGTTCACTTATCTGTACGATTATGTCTATTCGCCGCTGATGGCTATGATGTTCGCGTTACTGGCGTTCTATGTCGGCTCGGCATCCTATCGGGCTTTTCGCGCCCGCACTAAGGAGGCGACCGTATTATTGTTGGCCGCATTTTTCGTAATGCTGGGGCGCGTTCCGCTGGGAGACGCTCTGACCGGTTGGCTTCCCAACTGGCTTCATTTGTCTAATTTGTCCAACTGGATAATGAATATCCCCAACACCGCCGGCCAACGCGCGATTATGATTGGAATCGCTCTTGGCACGGTTTCGACTTCATTGCGCCTAATACTTGGAATCGAACGCTCCTACCTGGGAGGTGAGTAACATGGCGGATGAAATCAAAACCGGATTCTGGCAGAAGCTGATGACTATCGACCGTCGGATAATTTTCCTTTTTATTTTCGTGGCCATTTCCATACCTATGTTTCTACAAATCGAATTGAAAATACCTACTTCGCCGGAAGTTGAAAACCTTTATGACGTGATTAGCAAACTTCCCGACGGTGCCAAAGTATTAATGTCGCTCGATTACGACCCAGGTTCCGAACCTGAACTTCAACCGATGGCCGAAACATTTATGGCATATTGCTTGAAGCGAAGATTCAAATTAATCGTAATAGGCCTTTGGCCGCAGGGCGCCATTCAGGCTGAACACGCCAAGGAGACCGCTGAATACAAAGTCGGCCGTAAATTCGAATATGGCGTCGATTATATCAACTTGGGTTATCAAGCCGGCAACGAAATGGTTATCCAGGGGATGGGAACATCGATACCCAATACCTTCACGGTCGATTATTTTGGCAAACCCACAACCAGTTTCCCGATTATGCAGGGAGTCAAGAATTTTTCCAATATCGATTACGTTTTCAATCTGTCC
>JAAYTW010000350.1 GCA_012517955.1 Candidatus Zixiibacteriota bacterium
CTGCGCTTTGGGAGTAGCCATACCATCAGCCGCGTTTAATCTGGCTAACGGGGCTACGGCATAGACTCCACTTGATGCGCCCTCTTCGAACCCTTTCCAGCCGACTTCTTTAAGATAACAGAACTTGATATAGCTCCAGGGTTCGACATGTTCTGCCACATGTTTTAGATAATCCTGCGGTTTGAACTTGGCAAATTCTTTGCCTTCGGGAGTTACAACTCGGATATCGCCATCGTAGAAGTTAGGACAGTTCTTGCTGTCAACTTGTCCCATGTAGAAAGTCTTATGAGTATAGATATCTGAAAGAATCCAATCGACATACTGTTTATTTTTTAGAACGACATCGCGGAAAATCTGCAAACTAAATTCAGCGAATTTAACCGACTTTTCGGTGACCTCAATAAACTGCTTCTGATCGTCGGCAGTTAAGGCTTTTGCCACACCGCCGGGCAAACCTAGTACAGGGTGAACCACTTTTCCACCTGCCAGACTTATCAGCGCCCGAAGTTGCCGGCGCATACTGATAACTTCCTTGCCGACCTCCAAACCGACCTTACCAAGTACCCCTAATATGTTGCGTTCGCCTTTGGGAGCGCTGGGACCGACCACAAAATCGGGGCCGCCTAAAAAGTAGAAATGAAGCCAATGATCTTCCATAAAAAAGATATTATAAACCAACTCGCGGATTTTCTTGGCGGCCGGCGGCGGATCGACTTTGTATAAATCGTCGAGCGCCTTGGTGGCGGCCATATGGTGAGCGGTCGGACAGACGCCGCAGATTCTTGAGGTTATCTGGGGCATATCCTCCGCCAAACGTCCTTCGGCGAATTTTTCAAAGCCGCGCAATTCGGGAATTTGGAAATAGGCTTTTTTGACATCTCCTTTGTCATCAAGGAAAATATCGATTTTGCCGTGTCCTTCCAATCGGGTGATTGGATCAATTACAATTTCGCGACCCATTATTTATTACCTCCCTTGGCCGAACCAAGATACTTTCTGTGTAACATCGACGCCGACAGGCTATAACGGTAAAACGTGCCAACCGGATCGGGAATGCCATCGAGAATTTTAGCGATTTCCGCTTCGTCGTTGGAATCGGCCAGCGAAGCAATCGCCGACATTACTTTGGCGCCGTAATCCTTAACCTGGTCAGTTGGACCAAGACATCCGGTACACGGCATATTGCCTTTTACACAAGCGGCGTCGCACCCAGCCCTTGTGCCGGGACCCAGACAAACCAGACCCTGTGCCAGCAGACACTTTTCCGGGTCAGCCTTTATTAGGTGAGGACGGAAATACTCTTTAATCATCGGCTTATCGGGTTTGGTGTCTTTGCGGGCGCATTCGTTACATAGGGCAATATCAGGGGCAAGGATTGCTCCTTTAGGCGGCAGCTTGCCCTCCAAAATGGCAGTTACCGCGTTGACCAACAGTTTGGTCGGTGGTGGGCAACCGGGGATATAATAATCGACATCGACAACTTGATCGAGGGTCTTGACTGTTTCGAACAAATCTGGAAGCGTTACATTGCCCTCTGGGACTTTCGTCGATACCTGAGGATAGGTTTTTTCCGTGTTGACCACGCTGAAAACTTCTTGATAGGATGAATCCAATACCTGTTGCTTAGTAAATAGGTTAGCTAAGCCGGGTATACCGCCGAGATGCGAACAGCTTCCGAACGCTATCATGAGCTGCGCTTTTTTGCGGAGCAGTTCCGCCATTTCGTATTGTTCGGTGCTGCGGATAGCGCCATTCAAGAAACAAACCGCCAATTCGCCATCAGCCATCTTAGCTACATCGTCGCGCTTGAAATCCATCGCCACCGGCCAGAATACGATATCGACAGCCTCGACGACCTTGAGAACATCTTCAGCCAAATCGACTACGGTTTCTTCGCAGCCTCCGCAAGAAGCGCACCAGTAAAATGCGACTTTCGGTTTGCTCACTTGGCACCTCCCTGATGTTGGGTCGCGTGTTCATCGTATTTCAAAGGTTCAAGATGAAGCGGCCCCAAAGCCCGAACCTGTTCGGTCATTTCATTCA
>JAAYTW010000351.1 GCA_012517955.1 Candidatus Zixiibacteriota bacterium
CATCACGTGAATAAAATCTGGTTTTACGTAGTTGAGTATCCGCTGATAGTGCGTAACTAGCAAGACGCCGGTTTCCCCGGTTGATGATTCATTTATCCCTTTCGACACTACCCGCAACGCGTCGATGTCGAGTCCTGAATCTGTCTCGTCCAATATCGCCACCTGCGGTTTCAACATCGCCATCTGCAAAATCTCCAGCCGCTTCTTTTCGCCGCCGGAAAAGCCATCGTTGACATAACGCGTGGCGAAATTCGGCTCGATTTCCAGCATTCTGAATTTCGCGCTCATCTCCTTGCGGAAATTCTTGATTGCCGGGTCATCTTCGCCATAACGCGATTTGAGCGCCGTGCGAAGGAAATTCGCTACGGTCACCCCTGGTATCGCCAACGGATACTGGAACGCCAGAAACAATCCGGCGCGGGCTCTGTCGGTGGCGTCCATTTCCAGAAGATTAACGCCGTTGATAAATGCCGTCCCCGATGTTATCCGATAATTCGGATGACCCGCCAGAGCGTTAGCTAAACTCGATTTTCCCGAACCGTTCGGCCCCATGATTGCGTGTTTCTGTCCGGGGAAAATCTCTAAACTTACCCCTTTGACAACTTCTTTCCCCTCGACCTCGACATGGATATCGTTAAACGCGAATATTGGTTTGCCATTATTTGACATTTTTACCTCGTTGTTTTATTGCTGATGTCCGTTATTTGCCGGACGTTTTTATCTCGCTCGTCATCGCTATCGCCGGTTCATCGGTTCTGGCTGTGAGCATCTCTATAAAGTTTGTGTTGCCTTTAGCCAATTCCGCCAGCGTGATTCTATTTAAAACGCTACTGATAAACTTATCTATTCCCTGCCAAATATGCCTGACCTCACAGGTTCCTTTATGTATGCACGAATCTAATTCGCCACCGTGGCGCTGGCAGTACCCCTGCCCGAAAACAGATTCTCCCAAACAATCGAATATCTCTTTAAGATAAATCTGGTCGGCCGGTTTGGAAAGCGCGTACCCGCCTTTACGTCCCCGCACCGATTTCACCAGCCCCGCCTGCTTAAGTATCATCAGCAGTTTCCCCGCGTAGGGGATAGACAACCCCTCGCCGGCGCTTATCTCCGGAAGCGTCAGGGCTGTCGCGCCTGTGTGCTTGGCCAACATCAGCATGCAGCGAAGGCCGTATTCTTCGATTGCCGTAATTTTCATTTTATTTGTCCCATTTCCTTCGCCAATATAAACTAAATCTTTACGAAAAAGTAAGGTATTTTTTCGTAAATATTCATCCATGTTTGCGGTAATTAGTATAAGCTATTATGATATAACACGTTAAAATCGAAAGAAAAATCTAAAAATCGCTCGATTTCGGGAACCGAAATTTGTAGGTCGAAACCTTTATGGTTTCGAGACCCAGTGGGGACGCCATTTGTGGTGTCCGAATTATATAGTCGTGCGGTCAGTTGTATCCCGTAGGTCGGCGTTCCGACACCGTCGCAGACGGTGGAGAAACCCGACATGCCCACCTAAAAAAGGCGACATTCGCGAATGTCGCCTTTTACGCCCTCCAGGTAATCATCGCG
>JAAYTW010000352.1 GCA_012517955.1 Candidatus Zixiibacteriota bacterium
CGTCCTCTTTTTTGTCAAACCTCTATATCCAATGAACAGCTTCTCGCCGACGCCTCCAAACGCGCCGTATCAATTTTATTTGACTCGCTTAATATATCGACCGGCCCATTTACTGTGGTATGGGAGCCGGGAATCGATGAAATCGTTGCTGGCGGTGTGATAGAGTCTCTTCAAAATAGAGGCTTTATATTGAAAAATTCGGAGACCCCGGCGGGCGACAGTCTCGTTGCTATCAAAGTCCGTCTATCGGCATTGCAATTTTCTTATCAAAAAGGTGAATCGCGCGGATTCTTGAAAAAACCTTTCATCAAACGATCGCTGGTAGGGCGGATTGCCATAATTTTGACCGGTAAATGCGGATATTCCGGTTTTCTCGATATCATCGCCCGCGACCAAATTCATTCGAACGAGGCAAACTTTGTGGCCAGCCTGAGGTATAATCAATTGGCGCCGAAAATTCCGCGTTTGGGCGCCGGTAGTTTCGCAGAACCGTTGGCGGTGATGGCCACGGTGGGCGGATTGATGTATTTATTTTTCGCCAGCAGATGATGAGCAGGGAGAGTATTGTGAAGAGATTCGCGATTTTATTATTGTTGTTGGGGCTGTGGGGATGCGGCCATAAACCGGCTCCGGTGCTTTCCGTAAACGAACAATTTAAATTGGCCAAACAGCTTTATGATAATCACAAATATCGAAAAGCCCAACAAGAATTCGAAAAATTGATATATACCTACCCCGGCCATACAATAATCGATACGGCTCAGTTTTTCCTTGCCATGAGCCAGTATTATCAAAAAGATTATATTATCGCCGCCGGTGAATTCGAACGTCTTTTACAAAGCTATCCGCAATCGGAATACGCCGATGACGCCCAATATCAAATAGGTATGTGCCATTATAAAATGTCGCCCAAATATCAGTTGGATCAGACGGAAACTTACGAAGCGCTCGAGGCGTTTCAGACATTTCTGGGAAATTTTATCGGATCTCCCTTGGCTGAGGAAGCTCGCAACCGCATCCGCGAGCTCGAAAATAAACTGGCCCAAAAAAGATTCATGACAGGTATGCTTTACCTAAAACTCGCCGATTACAATCCCGCTATCACTTATTTCTGGACCGTCCGCGATGAATACCCCGCCACTGATTGGGCGGTGCAGGCCGTTTATTACACCGGCGAGGCTTACTACGGCCTCAAAGATTATCCTAAAGCCTTGGAAACTTTCCGGACATTCGCCGCCGGTTTTCCGAGCCATCCCTTGGCAAGCAAGGCGGCCGGGCGGATAGAGCAAATTCTTAAAAAAAACGCGAGTGTCGCAAATTAGTCCCAAAACCTACGGAATTCTGGGCGGGACCTTCGACCCGCCTCATATAGGCCATCTGATTCTGGCTCAATCGGCATTCGAATCGTTTCGACTTGACCGGGTGATTTTTATCCCCGCGTCAATTCAACCTCATAAAATCAAAAAGACCCATACTCCCGGAGCTCTCCGCCGCAAAATGCTCGAGCTTGCCATAGGCGATGATTCCCGTTTCGCTGTCTCCGATATCGAACTTAACCGCGAGGGAGTTTCCTATACGGTCGATACGCTTAACTTGTTGCGCGCTGAATATCCGGATGACAACTTTTATTTGCTTCTTGGTTCCGATAATGTCAGCGATATCGCCGCCTGGAAAAACCCGGAACAGATATTCGCCTTATGTCAAGTCGCGGCCGCCCATCGCCCCGATTTTACCCCAAGCGGCCCATATGCCGATTGCGTAATATATTTCGAGATGCCTGGGATACAATTATCTTCATCCGTAATTCGGAACCGAGTAAGGGAAGGCAAGTCGATTAAATACCTGGTCCCCCGACCGGTCGAAGATTATATTATCGCTAATGGGCTCTACCGTGCCTGAAAATAAATTGTTGGTGCTTATCGATGGATCGGCGCTTGCTTATCGCGCGCATTTCGCGCTTATTCGCAGCCCGCTTATCAATTCGCACGGCGAAAATACCAGCGCGGTCTATGCGTTTACCCAAGCGCTTCAACGACTTCTTGAACAAATCAAACCATCCCATTTGGTATGCGTGTTCGACACCAAGGCTCCCACTTTCCGCCACGAGATTTATCCCGAGTACAAATCCACGCGCGCCAAGATGCCGCCCGAACTGGCCGACGCTTTGCCCTGGATAAAAGATGTGGTAAACGGATTTAATATCGCCTGTATCGAAAAGGAGGGGTACGAGGCTGATGATATCATTGGTACTATGGCCATAAGAGCCGCTCAGTCCGGTTTCAAGGTCGGCTTGCTTACCGGCGACAAAGATTTCTATCAGCTCGTCGACGATAAAATCAATGTAATTAACCCGAAAACCTTCGAATGGATTGGCCCGGAGGATGTCAAACGGCAATATGGAGTCGAACCCCATAAAATGATTGATTTATTGGCCCTGATGGGCGATGCGTCGGATAATGTCCCCGGGATCCCCGGTGTCGGCGAAAAGACGGCCGCCGAATTGCTGAATCAATTCGGCGATTTGCGTACGACCCTCGATTCGGCCGATAAATACCCTAAGAAAAAAATAGCCGAATCCTTGAAACATAACGCCGAATCGGCCTGGCTCTCTCGAAAATTGGTGACGATTGAACGTGATGTCCCTATCGAATTCGACCTTGACTCCTTTGCGATAAAAGAACCGGACAAACCCCGCTTGGTCGAATTGTTCAAAAGGTTCGAGTTTAAGTCGTTGGCGGCCCGTTATAGCCCCGAACAAGGCAATCTTGAATTGATGACACCATCCGCCGATAAAGCCGTTTCGTACCGGATAGTCGAATCGCTCGATCAGCTTAATAGCATCCTTTCCGAAGCTGAGAAAAAAGGCGAATGCGCTATCGATACCGAAACGACATCGCTTGACCAACTTCAAGCCAAAATCGTCGGCATATCGCTCTGCTTCCAAGAGGGCCGGGCTTTTTATGTTCCTCTCGCTCATGAGGAGACTTCCCGCAATCTCCCTTTCGAAAATACTATCGAACGGTTTAGAAATTTCGCCGCCGGAAATGTCAAGATAATCGGTCATAATTTAAAATTCGATTGCCATGTTTTCGCTAACCATGGAATTAACATTGACGCGGTTTATTTTGATACGATGGTCGCGTCATATGTGATTAATCCCGGCCGGCGTTCACATAGCCTGAATAATCTTACCGAAGAGTACTTTAATTACAAAATGCAGCCGATTACCGAATTAATCGGCAGCGGCTCGAAACAAATGCCTTTCGCAATGGTATCCGTAAATAAAGCCGCTTCTTATTCCGCCGAGGATGCCGATTATACCTTACGGTTGAAAAACCTGTTTTTGCCAATCTTGGCCGAACAGAAGCTCGACCGATTGTTTTTCGAACTTGAAATGCCGCTTTTAAAGGTGTTGGGACAAATTGAGAGAAACGGCGTTTCTATTGATATCGAATTCCTTAAGCAATTATCGGATATTTACGGCCGACGAATGGCTGATATCGAAACCGAAATTTATCGCGAAGCCGGCCAGACATTCAATATCAATTCGCCTTCACAATTACGGGAAATTTTATTCGAAAAACTGCGGTTGCCGTCATCCAGAAAAACCGCTAAAGGCGGCGAAAAATCGACCGACGTCAGCGTGCTCGAAAAATTGGCGCCGATCCACCCATTACCGCGTTTGATTCTCGACTATCGGCAATTGGCCAAATTGAAATCGACTTATATCGATGCCCTTCCGCTCATGGTTAATCCTCGAACAGGCCGCGTTCACACAAGTTTTAATCAAACGGTCACCGCCACCGGTCGCTTGTCGTCATCCGACCCCAACCTGCAAAATATCCCTATCCGCACCGCCGAGGGCAAAGAGATTCGTAAAGCTTTTATCGCCGATATCGGTTTTAATATCCTATCGGCCGACTATTCGCAAATTGAGCTGCGGTTGATGGCGCATTTCGCGGGAGACAAAGCCTTGATAGATTCTTTTAAAAAAGGGGAGGATATTCATAGAAGAACGGCCGCCGAAGTGTTCGGCGTCAAGCTTGAAAATGTTACCGAGGCTATGCGGCGTTCCGCTAAAACCGCCAATTTCGCCATCATTTACGGCGTGTCAGCCTATGGATTATCCCAGCAGTCGGAATTATCGGTCAAAGAGTCCCAAGATTATATTGACGCCTATTTTCAGCGCTACCCCGGAGTCAAAAAATATATGGACGATATCAAGGCTTTCGCCAGAGAAAAAGGATATGTTGAAACGCTCCTGAAGCGGCGTAGATACCTTCCGGACATCAATTCCAAATCGCGCCAAGCGCGCGAGTTTGCCGAACGCACCGCTATCAATACTCCGATTCAGGGCACCGCCGCCGATTTGATAAAACTGGCCATGATAAAAATCTCTTCTAATCTGGCCGATAAAAAATCCAAAATGATTCTTCAGGTGCATGATGAACTTGTGTTCGAACAAGCCGAAACCGAAAAAGATTTTTTACGGAATATGGTGAAATCCGAGATGGAATCGGCCTTGACTTTGAATGTTCCCATCCGCGTCGATATCAGTGAAGGACAAAACTGGCTGGAAGCCCATTGATTATGAAAGACAAAGCGTCCAAACGAATTTTGGTCGGCCTTACCGGCGGTCCCGGCGTCGGTAAATCCGAAGCGGCAAAGGTTCTGGCCGCCTATGGCGCCGGCGTAATCTCCGCCGATAAAATAGGTCATTCTATTCTGGACACGAACGCCAAAGTGCGCGCCAAGATTAAAAAGATGTTCGGCCAATCCGCGTTTGATTCCAACGGCCGACCTAATCGTGAATTTATCGGCCGGCGCGTCTTTGCCGATTCCGAATTACTGGCTGAATTCAATGCTGTCGTGCATCCGGAGCTTTTGAGATTGTTGAAAAAAGAGCTGAACATGGTCGCCGAAAGCGGAAAAAAAATAATTGTCGTGGATGCTGCTTTGATTTTTGAATGGTGCATCGCCGATTGGTTCGATATTATTCTGGTTATCGATGCCGCCCGGGAAATCCGGATAAAAAGATTGATGAAAAACGGGCTGACACGTTCACAAGCGGTCGCCAGAATCGGTTGTCAGATGCCGCAAAAAGATAAAAAGGGGTTGGCCGATTACCTGATAACCAATAACGGAGGTATCAATAACCTGAAAACAAAAATCGCCGGATTCGTAAAGTTGCTGAAAAAAAAACATTGTCAACTGAAATAAAAATACCGATTGCCGTTCCATTTTTCCCGACGATATCAAAACATTAACGGCTGTTTTGCGTAATAATAAAGTAAAGTCCTTTAATAATAGGAGCAGGAATGAAGTGGCTTAATCAAAAATTCTGGATTGGTTTCAATAGCTTTGTTTTATTGTTCTTGGCCGTGAATATCTGCACGATAGGGGTCGAAATCAGGTCGCGATTTCCCTTTGTTTTAGGACTGGGCTATATGATTTATATGAGCGTCTATCTTTCCAAGGGAGCCCGCTGGAAAGTTATCATGTTGCTTGGCATGGGCTTGCTGGGAGCTGCGGTCTATCTTGGCGGCATTTTATTCGCCGGGACTCCCACCACGATGGTTCCATTGGCCTGGACGCATATCGTCCTTTCCTTGCTGTTGGCCGCGGGGGCGTTTGCTCACTTGAAATCGCCTTCCGGAGAACCCGAAACGGCTCGCTGATTGCCGGCCTTGACACTCGCCGGTAAGCCTATTTTGATATTGACTTTGAGATAACCTCCTGATATTTTCGTGTTGAGTGTTATTTCTTTTACAAAATAAATCGCGATGGATTTGAAAAATCCGCCGATAGCACCTTTTTAATGTCAAAGATGAGAGGATTGTATGAGACTTGCCGATAGGATGTCGCGGTTGGGGACAGAAACGGCGTTCGTTGTTCTGGCCAAGGCGAAGGAGCTCGAAAAAAAGGGGATGGAAGTAATTCATCTTGAAATTGGCGAACCCGATTTTGATACGCCTCGCAATATCATCGACGAGGCTATTTCGGCGCTGAATAACCATTGGACTCATTACGGACCGTCAGCCGGTCTACCGGAGCTTCGCCAGACGATTGCCGACGATATCTCTAAATCCCGCGGTATAAAAGTCGGCCCTCAAAATGTCGTCGTTACTCCCGGCGGCAAACCGGTGATGTTTTTCGTTATTCTTGCTCTCGTTAATGAGGGGGAAGAGGTTATTTATCCCAATCCGGGATTTCCCATTTATGAATCAGTGATTAACTTCGTCGGCGCCGTTCCCAAACCGATTATGCTTCGTGAAGAAAAACAATTTCGTCTCGACGTTGATGAGCTCATCTCCATGGTGACCCCGAAAACAAGACTGATTATTATTAATTCTCCGCAAAACCCGACAGGTTCGGTCTTAACCAAAAAAGACCTGGAGGAAATCGCCCGCATTGCCGTAAAGAACGATATCTATGTGTTGGCGGATGAGATTTACAGCCGTATTATATACAAAGGCCGGCATTTCTCAATCGCCGCCGAGCCCGATATGCTGGAAAGGACTATTATTCTTGACGGTTACTCCAAAACCTATGCCATGACCGGTTGGCGACTTGGGTATGGAGTCATGCCCGAAGAGCTTGCCGTTCAGGTCGCCAAATTGCAGACCAACTGCAATTCGTGTACGGCCAGTTTTACGCAAATAGCCGGAATAAAGGCTCTTAAAGATGACCAATCTGAAGTTGTCAAAATGGTGGCTGAATTTCAACGCCGGCGCGATGTTATTGTCGAAGGTCTAAATAAAATAAACGGAATCGATTGCCAAATGCCCGAAGGCGCTTTCTATGTATTTCCGAACATCAAGAAGCTTGGCCTTAAATCATCCGTGTTTGCCGATAGGCTGCTGAATGAAGCAGGTGTGGCGGCCCTTTCGGGTACTTCATTCGGAGCTTATGGAGAAGGCTATGTCAGGTTCTCATACGCAAATTCCGTCGATAATATCAATAAAGCTTTGGCCAAGATAAAGAATTTCGTGGATAAATTATAGTCTATATATTCTATCTCCCGATTAAGCATCCCGGCATAAAACGTTCGCGGGATGCTTTTTTATTTGGCTTAAAAAACCCCTATCAACCTTCAAGAATATTCGAATTAAATCATAACCTTGATAAATAAATGGCTTATAATCGACTTTTAGGACTTAAGCAAATGGTCTATTATTCCGAAAATGATTATAGCACTTGGAGTTTTAGGGTATTTAAGGTTGTATGAAATTTGAAAAAATAAGCCACTTTTTCCTTGACAGGTTTTGTAATCACTCTTATACAAATCCTTGAGATGAGGGGAAACAACATGGTGTAATTTAAGATAAACCAATACGTTCTATAAAACGCTTAGTAACCTTTATTATTTAATCCACATGGAGGTGTTTAGCGGTAAATAACTAACGATTTGCTAATGTCAATCGAAGTGTTCTAATCAATCTTTAAACATCATTAAGGAGGGATGAGACTTGCTCTTAAAACCATTAGTCAGGCTGTCGGTCTTGCTCTTGGTGGCTTTTCTAATCGGTGGGGCTATCGCCGGCACTACCGGTAAAATCGCTGGCAAGATAACCGATAAGCAAACAGGTGAACCTCTGCCGGGTGTCAACGTTTTAATCGGCGGCACAAATATCGGCGCGGCCACCAATATCCAGGGTGAGTTCTTCATAATCAATGTTCCCCCCGGAACATATACTCTTAAAGTTAATCTGATTGGCTACCGGCCGGTCGAGGTTAAAAACGCGGTTGTCACCATCGATTTGACAACAGAAATTAATCTCGAACTCGAAACCGAAACCATTGATGTTGGTACTGTTACGGTTCAGGCTGAACGCCCGCTGATTGAAAAGGATGTTACTTCCAGTCGCA